>CAZPCU010000073.1:0-8074 GCA_964585075.1 uncultured Rhodobacterales bacterium | reverse complement strand
CGCCCGCGTCCGGCGCGTGTCGGCGTCTCTCCTCGCGGCGTGCCCGTCCATCGCGTCAGTCCCTCAGAACCTGGCCCACGCCGGGGGCGAAGCTCACCCCGACTGCGTCGCCGGTGTCCCGCGGCTGGTCGGCGTCGGGCTGGTTCTGCTGGCGCACCACGAAGCGGCCCCCGGCCTCGAGATCGACATGGAAATGGGTGTCGGTGCCGAAATACACGATTTCGGCGAGGCTCCCTGGCAGAAGCGCCTCGTCCGGCGGGGCGAGGCGCGCATGCTCGGGCCGCACCGCCAGCGTCACGCGGCCCGAGGCAGCGCCATCCTCCGCCGCGCGCGCGTCCGTCTCCGCGCCCGAGGCCAGCCTGACGCGCGCCCGGCGCTCCGAGACCTCCAGCAGATCCGCTTCGAGGAAGTTCGTGTCGCCGATGAAGTCGGCGACGAAACGTTCGGCCGGGTGATCGTAGATGTCGCGCGGGCCCCCGATCTGGCGGATGCTGCCCTCGTTCATAACCGCGATCCGGTCGGACATGGTGAGCGCCTCTTCCTGGTCGTGGGTGACGAAGACGAAGGTGATGCCGGTCTCCGCCTGCAGCCGCTTCAGTTCGAGCTGCATGTCCTTGCGGAGCTTGAAGTCGAGGGCCGAAAGCGGCTCGTCGAGCAGAAGCACGCTCGGCCGAGGCGCGAGGGCGCGGGCCAGCGCCACGCGCTGCTGCTGTCCGCCCGAGATCTGGCTCGTGCGCCGGTCTGCCATTTCCGTCATGCGCACGAGATCGAGCATCTCGCCCACCGCGCGCCGCACCTCCTCGCGCGGCTTGCCCTGCATCTCGAGGCCGAAGCCGATGTTCTCGGCCACGGTCATGTGCGGGAAGAGCGCGTAGGACTGGAAGACCGTGTTCACCGGGCGCCGGTGCGGCGGGCTGTCCAGAAGGTCGCGGCCTTCGAGCGTGATGCGGCCCTCGGTCGGGTATTCGAAACCGGCGATGAGCCGGAGCAGCGTGGTCTTTCCGCAGCCGGACGGCCCGAGGAGCGTGAAGAACTCGTTTTCGCGGATCGTGACGGAGACGTTGTCCAGAGCCCGGAAGGCGGCAGCGCCATCCCCGAAAACCTTCGTAACGTCAAGGATTTCGATCATTCTTCCCCGTCCCGCGTGCCGACCCGAAGGCGCGCGAGATCAGGAGAGCACCCGCCACGGGCGGAGGCAAGGTCTAAGTTGCGCGGATGCCGCGGGCCAGCGGGCGCACCGCCCGCGAATCAGGCAGAAGGCGCGCGAAGGCGCGACTGGTAGTCGAGGCGCCGCCCGGAGCCGGCCGGAGAAGCCCGCCTCGCGCAGCCGCCGGGCGAGGGTGAAGCCCCGCCCGTCCGCGAAGCTCTCGAAGCGGACGCGCAGGAGCCGCGCCCGGGGCAGGGCGGCGAGTGCGGCCTGCGGGTCCGCGTCCGGCGGCAGCTCGGCGGCTTCCGCGGTGTCGGATGCCTCAGCGAGGCCGGGCACGGGAGCCGTCCAGTCGTCGGGCGCGAAGCCCCTGTCGGTCACGATCACGCTCATGCGGGCCTTACCCCTTTTCTGTGCGCCACAGTCGGTGAGAAGCTGCTGCTGCGCAGGCAAGGCAGGTATGGTTGTCATTCGGGCTGTCCTCGCTGGCTCCGGCGGCTGTGCCGCCCGCCTTGCCGCCCTGGAACGACCGCTGATTACTCGATGCCCGCGATGGCTATGTAAGGCGATGTCGGCGTGACGGGGCCGGTTGAACTGGATGTTCTGGCGCGTGGTGAAATGGCCGAAGCCGCGGTCCCAGCGCTCGGCGATGTCGGCGAGCCGCCGCATCTGCGCGGCGCGCAGCGTGCCGTAGGGGATCGCCACGCGCAGCATGTAGGCGTGAAGTTGAAGATAGACGCCGTTCATAAGCCGGAGCGGCTTGAACTCCTCCTCGGTGAGCGCGCCGGAGAGGCGGCGCGCCACCTGCGCCCGGAACTGCGCGTTGCGGCGGGCGACGAAATCGGCGTCGAAGTCCGAGTAGCGATACATGGCTCAGCCTTTCTCCTCCGCATGAGGCCGCCCGCCGGCATAGGCGGGCGGGCCGTCGGCGCGCAGCCGCTCGCGCAGATGCGCCGGGCGCGGCCCGGCGGGATCGACCTCGGCGAGGTGGACCCCCACCGCGTCCAGCGCGCGGCGCTGGCCGTCGAGCAGCCGCAGCTGTGCGTGGGCTTCGTCCGTCAGCACCTCGGCGCGGGAGAGCTCGCGGGTCCAGCCGTCGTCGGCGGCGAGATAGACGACATGGCCGCCGACGAGGTCGTTCCCCGTCACGACGCTCGGGCGGAAGGCGCGGGGCATCAGGCGGCCTCCTCGGGCTCGAGGGGCGGGGCGGACCCGCGTGCGGCGGCGCGCGCCTCGTGCGGGGCGAGGCCCAGCATGAGCACCACCGGCCCCCGGATCCGCGCGCGGCCGAGCGCGTCCGGCAGATGGCCGAGCGTCGTGGCGATCACGCGCTCGTCCGCGCGGCTCGCGTTTTCCACCGCGCTCACGGGCGTGTCCGGGTCCGCGCCGTGGCGGAAGAGCCTCGCCTGCAGGAAGCGTGCCGCGCGGAGGCCCATGTAGATGCCCGCCACGGCGCCCGGCCGCGCCAGTCCTGCTCGGCGAAACCCGCCGCGTCGTGGCCCGTCAGCAATCGCAGCTCGCCGTTGCGCCCGCGCCGCGTCAGGCTGCGCCCGAGGGTGGCCGCGGCGGCGGAGGCCGCGGTGATGCCGGGCACCACCTCCCACCCGATGCCCGCCTCCGCGCAGGCGTCCGCTTCCTCGTCGAGACGGGCGAAGACCGCCGGATCTCCGCCCTTGAGGCGGACGACCATCTTGCTCTCGGCGGCATGCGCTGCGATCAGGCGGTTGATCTCCGCCTGCGGCACGGAGGGGCCGAACCCGGTCTTGCCGACCTCCACGAACGCCGCCTCGCGGCGGGCGAGCTCCAGGATCTCAGGCGTCACCAGCCTGTCGTGGATCACGACGTCCGCGTCGTCGAGCGCGCGCCGCGCCTTGAGCGTGAGGAGCTCCGGATCGCCCGGCCCCGCGCCCACGAAGACGACCCGGCCCGGAGCCGCGCGCCGGGAGAGATGGCGGTCGAGCAGCGCCGCGAGCGCGGCCTCGGCCGCGGCTTCCCCGCCCGCGGCCAGCGCCGCGGGCCCGTCGCGGAAATGGAAATCCGCCCAGAAGGCGCGGCGCGCCCGGCCCTGCGGCAGCGCGTCCGCCGCGGGACGGAACGCCTTGCCGATGCGCGCCAGCGTGCCGAGCCGCGTCGGCAGCCGCTCTTCCATCCGGGCCTTGATCGCGCGGGCGAGAACGGGCGCCGCGCCCTCCGTGCCGATGGCGACGGTGACCGGGTCGCGGTCCACGAGCGCGGGGGTGAGGAAGTCGGAGCCTTCGAGATCGTCCACCACGTTGACGAGCGCGCCGGCGGCGCGGCCCAGGGCCGCCACGCGGGCGTCTTCCTCCAAGTCCTCGGTGGCGGCATAGACCAGCCGGGCATCCGCGACGTCCTCGGCAAGCAGCGCGCGGCGGTGAAGCGTCACGGCGCCGGCCCGCGCCGTGGCCTCGATGGCCTCTCTGGGCGACGCGGCGTAGACCTCGATCCGGGCTTCCGTCTTCAGAAGCAGCCGGAGCTTCGCCTCCGCGGCCGCACCGCCGCCCGCCACCAGAACCCTGGCGCCGGCGAGGTCGAGGAAGAGCGGGAAATGTCGCATGGGAGGACTCCCTCCTGTTGGTGAGTCACCATGGGTATAGAACATTTTCCCTAATAATTGCCATTTATCCCGAAAAATAGGAACATAATTTACATAAGAAGCGTCTTGCACGGACCGTGTTGAGGGGTCGCGCATTCAAGGGCGAAAGCGGCCTCCCGAGTGGCGCGCCTCCGGAACAGTCGTCCCCCACCTTCAGGGCATTCGTCATGGCATGGCGGGCCGGGTCGGAGTCGTGGAAACCGGGGGGTGGCTGCGCACACGGCCTGCTTGCGGCCTTTTCCCGAGGCGCCGGTGCCGTCTTGCATGGTGTCAACTGGCTCGGCGAGGAGGTCGAGCGCCAGCAGGCGCGGCAGATCGTCGGTTCGCTTCGCGTGAAGGTCGCCTTCCGCGCCGGCACCCTGGGCGAAGGTTGCCCGCGCGAACGGGGCCTGTAGGCTGGGCGCGACTGGCCAAAACCGGAGCTTCAGCCATGCCGCGCCCCGCGCCCCTTCTCCTCGCGTTCATCGTCTGGGCGCTCCTGCCGGTCACGGCGCATGCCCAGCAGCCGCCCGCGGCAGAGCCGGGCCCGGCCATCCAGCTCGAGAACGACGCGGAGACCGACGCCGCGATCGCCACGCGCCTCCGCGGCATCCTGGCGGAACTCGGCGGCTACGCGAACGTCACCGTCAAGGTGAACGAGGGGATCGTCACGCTCCGGGGCACCGTCCTGGACGCAGAGGCCATCGCCGAACTCGACCGGATCGCGGGCCGGCTCGCCGGCGTGGTGACCGTGCGCAACCAGGTCGCCGAGACGACCGACGTCGCCGAGCGCCTCGACCCGGCGATGGAACGGCTGCGCGCGCGCTGGCGCCAGGTGATCGCCACATTGCCGCTTCTGTCGGTCGCGGCGGCGGCCTTCGTTGCCGTCGCCATCATCGGATGGCTGGTCACGGCCTGGCGCGGGCCCTGGAAGCGCCTGGCGCCGAACGGCTTCATCGCCGACATCTACCGCCAGCTCGTCCGCCTGGGCTTCGTGCTGGCCGGCCTCGTGGCTGCGCTCGACATCCTCGGCGCCACGGCGCTCCTCGGCACCATTCTCGGTGCGGCGGGCATCATCGGCCTCGCCATCGGCTTCGCGGTCCGCGACACGGTGGAGAACTTCATCGCCTCCGTCATGCTCTCGATCCGGCAGCCCTTCGAGCCCAACGACAAGGTCGAGATCGAGGGCGACATCGGCAAGGTCATCCGGCTGACGAGCCGGGCGACGATCCTGCTTTCCTACGACGGGAACCACATCCGCATCCCGAACGCGACGGTCTTCAAGAGCCGCCTCGTGAACTACTCGCGCAACGATTCGATCCGGATCCTTTTCGATCTGGGCTTGGCGCCCGACACCGACCTCGCCGAGGCCCAGCGACTGGGCGCCGAGACCCTGCGCGCGCTGCCCTTCGTCCTCGAGCGTCCCGCGGTGAGAGTCTGGGTCCACGAAGCGGGCGACAGCTCGGTGACGCTGCGTCTCACCGCATGGATCGCGCAGCGCGCGAGCAGCTTCGATCCCGCCCGGGGCGAGGCGATCCGGCTCGTCATGGCGGCGTTCTCGGAGGCGGGCATCGAGATGCCGGAACCGACCTATCGCATCATGCAGGTCGCCTCGCCCGGCGCCGAGGGCGCGCCACGCGAGAGGCCGTCGCCCGCGCCCGAGCGCGTTGCCCGCGAAGCGCAGGATGTCGCGGCCATTGACGAGCGCGCGATCGACCGGCTCGTCTCGGAAGAACGCGCCGACGCGACGGCGCAGAACCTGCTCACGGCCGACGCGGCGCGGGAGTGAGAGAGGCATTTTCCCGCCCCGGGGGTCTTGCGCCCGCCGGGCGCGGAGAGTAACTAGCGGCCCACCGCTGGGGTGTAGCCAAGTGGTAAGGCAGCGGTTTTTGGTACCGTGTATCGTAGGTTCGAATCCTACCACCCCAGCCAGTCCCTTCCCGACGATGCAACGACAGGGCTCCGCGGCGGCGGAGGGGCTGGAAGTGCCCCGGCGGATGCCCCCTGCACCCGTTGCGCCCGTCGGAGAACGGATCGGGTACGGTGGGTGCGGGGGGCTTGGGCTTCGCGTGCGACATGGCCACCATCACCCTCGGAGTACTCCTCGGCGGCGGCTCACGTCGCGTCCTCAGAGATACCGCGGGTCGACGCCGTAGGCCCGGAACTCGAGCTCGTCTGCGTGGTTCTCCGCGCGGTCCCCGAGGATCATGTGATCGGGGTTGATGCACCTCCTGTTGTCGCAGCGGTGGCGAATGACTTCGGCGCTTCAAATATATTCCGGACCGCTCTTGACAGAACGGCGGCCTCAACCTAATTACCCCATCCTTGACGTATTATTGACGTCGGCTCACCGGAGAGAGAGCCATCGTCATACACGAGCGTGGGTCGGTTGCTGACTTGGCCACGCTCAGTCCGTGAGTTCGCGGACGATTTTCCACATTTCACCAAGGCGCTGTTGGCGCACAATTGAGCATGGTGCGTGGCGCCTCGCACACGCATCGAAACTATAGTCGCGCACCTGCGAGACCGCGTGGTGCGCAAAAGTGAAAGGAACACGAATGCTGTTGCAACGCGTTCGTAACTTCTGGTTGCCCGATGGTAACCACGGTACCCCGCGGGAAGCCGTCGATCCACAGCAGGCCGTTCAACGCAAGCGCCCCCAACCCAAGCAGAAGCCGGATCCAATCTCGGCGGAGGACCGGGCCACCCTTTGTAAAGCACTTGCCTGCTGGTACGTCCGCAAGGAAGCAAAGTTCTATCGTGTCGACAACACGGCCAGCTCGTTCAGCAGAGCCGACTTGGAGCGCGCCGCGATCATACGCTTTAGGACGGAATTTCCGGATATTTTACATACGTCTGACCTCCTCCGAGAGGTGTTTCAGCACGCAATCGATTGTAAGCACGATGATCCGGAGCAGACGATACAGGTATGGAACGGGACGCAGACTTGTCGACCGGACGTCAACGCCCGTCTGATTCCCGAAGACGGCTTCGTGGCGATCAACGCCTGGAAGCGACCGAACTACCGATCCTTAGGCGTCGGCGAGGCGGATGATCGCTTGCTGGATGCGTTGCTCGAACGCGTATTCACGCACGCGCCGGACAGACGTGTTTTCAAAGATTGGTTGGCGTGGTGCCTGCAGAATGAGGCCGATAAGCCCGGATGGGCGATAATGCTCTACTCCCGTAGGAAGGGCACCGGAAAGAGTTCGCTTTGCCGACTCGTCGGTAAGCTCTTCGGCGCGGAGAACTCGTTCACGCAAAATGGAATCGAGCAGCTGACCGGAAGATTCAACATGCCGCTGCTCGCGAGCAAGCTGATCGTGTCGGAGGAGATCAAGCTTACACCAGGGAGTAAAGCCGGGAATACGCTGAAGTCCTACATCACCGAGAAGGAGACCGCCGCGGAGTTTAAGGGCAAGGACGTGCAACGCGTTCGGCAGTGTTGCTGCTTGCTTTTCACGTCGAACAACATGCCCCATTGGATCGAGGCCGATGATCGGCGCTACTATGTCATCGACTGCGACCACGACGGACACGCCGCGGGCCCCGAAGCCGATGGCTTCGCAGAGTTCATGCACGACTGGTTGCGAGAGATCGAAGACGACACAAACGTCGCTAAGATCTACAACGCGTTGCTCCGGCACCAACTCGCGAACGACTTCGACCCTCGACGTCTCAACCTCGCGCGACAGTCCAATCCTTTGATGCAGGGACTGCAGGATCTCAACGGCGACGTGCTGGTCGACCGGGTCCGGGAGTACCTGGAAGGCGCGGACGTGCGTGCCGTGCCGCAGCAGAAGCTTGCGGAGGTGTTCCAAGTCAAATTTAAGGCGAACGCGAACCAGATCCGGCACGTGATGCCGGAGCTCTCTTGGAGTCACCAGAAGGTTAAGTGGGGCGGCGTGGACCACGCCCGGGCGCTCTGGGTGAAGCCGGAGCATTGGGTCGATCGCGGCGACATACGAGGTCCCGAGGACTACCGGCTGAGCATCGCCGACGAAGCGGAGAAGCTGCAGGAAGAAGGAGATGAGCTGTATTGAGAGCGCCGCTGATCCTCGATGACGCGGGGCGGGAGTGGTATCGTGTGGTCCTTCGGGATCACTACGACGACGCTCTTGCTCTGTGTAACCGATTCCTGGACGAAGCAACGGTGACGGACCGCGGGTGCTACGAGACAGACACGGCGCATCCCAAGAAGTTTCGCTACTTGGGTCGACAGGAGCGAGTCTACCGCTTCATCTACTGCGTCTTCGAGCACTATCCGGCGACGACCGACCAAGTCATTCGCCACCGCTGCGACAACAGGAGGTGCATCAACCCCGATCACATGA
>CAZPCU010000072.1:0-8122 GCA_964585075.1 uncultured Rhodobacterales bacterium | reverse complement strand
GGCGTGGTGGACCGGATCATCACGAATCTCGGCGTGCTCGACGTGGCGCACAAGGGGCTCCACATCGTCGAGACGGCGCCTGGCGTCACCCGGGACGAGATCGTGGCCAAGACCGAGGCGGCGATCGTCTGAGCCGCGGGCCGGGGGCGCGCCGCGGCCCCGGCCGAAAGGCTGGGGGGCCTGGCCGCTCCGGCCCGGCGTGTTGGCGAAAGGGCGGCCTCTAGCCGCCGTTCGCCGCCACGTTCGTGGCGAAGACGCAGCCGTCGCTCAGGAACATGGGCGGCGTCAGGCAGAGCCCCCGCGCCACCTCGTAGGCGGCCAGAACCTTCGGAACGTAGTCGCGGGTTTCGGCATAGGGCGGGACGCCCGCGTGATCGTCCACCGCGCCCTCGCCGGCATTGTAGCCTGCGAGCACCAGCATCGGGTCGCCGTCGAAGCGGCGCATGAGCCAGTCCAGATAGGCGACGCCGCCGCGGATGTTCGCCGACGCGTCGAAGCTGTCCGCCACGCCGAATCGCTCGGCCGTGGCCGGGATGAGCTGCATGATCCCCTCGGCGCCCGCATGGCTCACCGCGTCCGCGCGCCCGGCCGATTCGACGGCGATGACGGCGAGCACGAGCGCCGGCGACACCTCGGTTCCGGCCGTCGCGCGCAGGATCGCCGCGCCGTGGCTGCGGGCGATCTCCTGCAGGGTCTGAAGGCGGGGCGCGCGCACCGTCCCCTCTCCCGGCGCGGTCGCCAGGGCGGCGAGGGCGGTCTCGAGCCGCCCCGGCCCGCCCTCGGCCCGGCCCGGAGAGACCGCCTCCCAGAACCAGGCGTAGCGCCCCGTGGCGGGGTGCGGGGCGCGCTCCCCGGCGCCGGGGTCCTGCGCCTTCGGCTCGCGCGGCTTCCGGGGCCCCCAGGCGCGCTCCATGTCCTCGGGCGTGATCTGCACGGTCACCCGCGGCCGCTCGCCGGCGGCGGGCGGTTTCACGAAACGGGCGGAGAACCCGGGTTCCGGCGCCGCGGGCTCGGCCGCGGCCATTCCGGCCAGGGCCGCCGCGGCGGCCGCCGTCAGCATGCCTCGCATGGCGCGTGCTCCTGCTCTGCCTCTCCGGCGCCGAGCGCCGGACTTGTCGATTCTTGTCGTTCCGCAAGGGTCTTGGCCCCGCGGTTACGGCCAACCTACAGCGCGCCGCGAGGCCGCGCCGCCCCTGCCGATGCAACCCGGAGATATTTCTTCTAATTGTGCCAGTTGCGCCTCAGTCGAAACACAATCTCCGGCGAAAACTCCAGTCATCCGATGCGGGGCCAAGCTGCCAGATGCACCAGCGCGCTCCGGACGGTGCAGAGCAAGTCGTATCGATGACTACGCAATTTGGAGACAAGACCATGCTGAACTTCCTCAAGACCTTCCGCAAGGACGAAGACGGTGCCGTGACGGTGGACTGGGTCGTGCTGACCGCGGCCGTCGTGGGCCTCGCCATCGCCGCCTATACCTCGATCGAGACCAACTCGACCGCGCTGATCGAGGCCGCCGGCGCCGCCGTGGGCGCAGAGGACGACGGCTTCGGCGGCTGAGCAAAGCTTAGCGATCCAGGGGCTTTTCCGCCCTGCCTAGCCCGGTGCAATGCACCGGGCTTCGTCGTTTCGCAGCAAGCGATGCGAACCCGAAGCTCCCAAACGAAAAACAAGCGCACCGCCGTTACAAGCCGTCTGGCGTCACATGGCCAGAGTTTCCCGACCCTGAACAAAGCCTTTGCGCAACCATGGCGCGTTTCCCGCTACCGTCCCGATCCATAGGGCAGAAAATTTTTTAAACGTTTGGAATCAATATCTTAACCCTGTTTTTCCGGCAGGCTTCCGCGAGAGCAAAAATCGCGCCATTCGCGCCAAAATTGCGCCCCAATACATTGGCTTAATCCATGCATACCGTGACGGGTTCAGCGTGTTGAGAGGCCGCTGGGGGGAACTCGGAGCGGTTGACACTGAGCAACGCTTCAAACCGGAGACAAGACCATGCTGAACTTCCTCAAGACCTTCCACAAGGACGAAGACGGCGCCGTGACGGTGGACTGGGTCGTGCTGACCGCGGCCGTCGTGGGCCTCGCCATCGCCGCCTATACCTCGATCGAGACCAACTCGACCGCGCTGATCGAGGCCGCCGGCGCCGCCGTGGGCGCAGAGGACGACGGCTTCGGCGGCTGAGCCGCACTCACGTGATCCGCGGCCCAGCCGGCCTTGCCGGCCGGCTGGGACCCACGGCGCCGATCGTCGGCGCGACAAACCGGGAGGCGCGCCATGCGCAAGATCCTGAACCTCAAGAGCTTCCTCGCGGACCAGGACGGCGCCGTCTCGGTCGACTGGGTGGTGATCACCGCCGCCGTCGTCGGCCTCTCGGCGATCAGCTTCTGGGCCATAGAGGACAACTCCTTCGCGCTGATGGAATCGGCGGGCGACGCCGTCGCGGCACAGGACGACTTCTGAGCGAGCCTGTTCCGCGCGGGTCAAGAGGCCGGGGGTTCCCCCGGCCTCTCGCTTCTTTCGCCGCGCGTTTTCCCACAGGTCTCCCCGAAATCGACACAATCTGGCGGCAGCGTGCATGGAAAGCGGTCCGCGCGCCGACAGTGGGTTCGGCCGCTTTGTCCTTTACCGCGCCCCGGCGCGCGCAATCAGTGGGGATGTGACATGCGACTCGTATTCGGCCTCGTGCTGATCCTCGGCCTGGCCCTCGCGGGCGGGGCGGTGTTCATGGCCAAGAACTACATCGAAGGCTATCAGCAGGCGCTCGCCGCAGAGCGTGCGGCCCGGCCGGCGGCCGTCCCGACCGAGGAGGTCTACGTCGCGGCGCGCGCGCTGAAATACGGCGACGTGCTCGCGCCTGAGGACGTGCGCAGCGTCCAGTGGCCCAAGAACGCGATCCCCGAAGGCGCCTTTCTCGCCAGCGCGGAGGCGCTTTTCGAGGGCGGCGAGGAGGCGCCGCGCATCGTGACCCGTCCGATGGAGAAGGACGAGGCGATCCTGGCCGTCAAGGTGACGGAACCGGGCGAGCCCGCGGGCCTCACGACGCGGCTGGACCGCGGCATGCGCGCCTTCGCGATCAAGGTGGACGTGGCCTCCGGCGTCTCGGGCTTCCTGCGCCCCGGAGACCGCGTGGACGTCTACTGGACCGGCCGGGTGCTCGGGACGGGCGACGGCGGCCGCGGCGAGGTGACGAAGCTGATCGAGAGCGGCGTGAAGCTCATCGCCGTGGATCAGAACGCCGGCAGCGGCGAGACGGCCGGCGCGACGATCGCGCGCACGGTCACCGTGGCGGTCACGCCGCAGCAGGTCGCCGCCCTGGCGCAGGCGCAATCCACCGGGCGGCTCTCGCTCTCCCTCGTCGGCGTGAACGACGACACGGTGGCCGGGGCGATCGAGGTGGACCAGATGAAGCTTCTCGGCATCGCGGAACCCCAGCCCACGGTGGAGGCGGCCCCGAAGAAGGAGGTCTGCACCGTCCGCACGCGCCGCGGGAACGAGGTTGTGGAAATCCCGATCCCCTGCACGAACTGATTGAAAATCAAGGCATTGGAGGCCGCCCGCACGCGCCCCGCGTGTGGGCGGCTTCTTTTCCACAACGCGCGTGTTGCCTGTTGTCCACATAAGCTGCAAAGGCGAAGCTATTGATTCTTGATTGAAATCGGAAAATCGGTCACGGTCCTTGCAAAGGCGGCGATAGAGACCGCTCCATTCCCGTGATCCGAGAGGCAGGTCACATGAAACTGAATCGAGTCGTCACGGCCGCCGTGCTCGGCCTGGCCATGGCCACGGCGAGCCTTCCCGCACCGGTCGCCGCAGAAACCGTGCGGGTTCTTCGCGAAGGCACGTCCTCCCGCCTCGACGTCGCGGTGAACCGCGCCGTGGTGGTCGAAAGCGACGTTCCCTTCGCGGAACTCTCGATCGCGAACCCGCAGATCGCGGACATCTCTTCGCTGAGCGACCGGACGATCTACGTCCTCGGCCGCGCGCCGGGCGTGACGACGCTGTCGCTCTTCGACGCCGCCGGACAGCTCATCACCAACGTGGACGTGCGCGTGGCCGCCGACATCACCGAGTTCAAGGAGCGGCTGCAGCAGATCCTCCCCGGCGAGAAGATCGAGGTCCGCACCGCGAATGACGGCATCGTGCTCTCGGGCACCGTCTCCTCGACGCAGAAGCTCCAGCGCGCGCTCGACCTCGCCGAACGCTACGCGCCCGATCGCGTCTCGAACCTGATGAGCGTGGGCGGCGTGCAGCAGGTCATGCTCAAGGTGCGGTTCGCCGAGATGACGCGCTCGGTCTCGAAATCGCTGAGCAGTTCGCTCGCCCTCGGCGGCGCTGCCTTCGACAACGAGCTCGGCATCCAGGCCGGCACGAACACCGCGATCCCCCTCACCGGCCAGCAGAACTCGCTGGGCGGCAACCTGCCAGCCACGAACGAGAACAACGGCGCCATCCTGTTCGGCTTCGACATCGGCTCCGTGGAAGTTGGCATCCTGCTCGAGGCGCTGGAGTCGAAGGGCATGGTGCGCACGCTCGCGGAGCCCAACCTCACGGCGCTCTCCGGCCAGGAGGCCAAGTTCCTTGCGGGCGGTGAGTATCCGGTGCCGGTGGCGCAGGAGAACGATACGGTCACGGTCGAGTTCAAGCCCTTCGGCATCGAGCTCAATTTCATTCCCCGCGTGGTGGACGGCGATCTGATCAACCTCGAACTGGAAGCGGCGGTCTCGGCCATCGACCCCGTCAACGGTTTCGAGGTCGACGCCTTCCGCATCGATGCCTTCAGCCGCCGCGAGGCGTCCACCACCGTGGAGATGCGCGACGGCGAGAGCTTCGCCATCGCGGGGCTTCTTCAGGACGACTTCCGCGATGCAACCGGGCAGGTGCCCTGGCTCGGGGACATTCCGGTCCTCGGCGCGCTCTTCCGCAGCGCGGAGTACCAGCGCGACCAGTCCGAGCTCGTCATCATCGTGACGCCGCATCTCGTGACGCCGACGCGGGGCGAGGCGCTGGCGCTGCCGACCGACCGGGTGACGCCGCCGACGGAGCGCGACCTCTTCCTCTTCGGGCGCGTCGCGGACGACCGCGAGTCGCAGATGCGGGGCGGCGCCGGAGAGGTGGCCCGGCAGGATTTCAGCGGGTCTTACGGCTACGTGATGGACTGATCGCAGGACGGCAGCAACGGGAGGCCGCGCCATGATGAAGTATCTCGCCCCGATGGGACTGGTGGCGCTGGCCGCCTGCTCGGACCCCGGCAACCCCGGCACCCGCGCCTTCGACAACCCCGCCGGCGCCATCGCGGACTCGCAGGGCCTGTTCGGCGCGGCCACGATGAACAACGAACTCGTCATGACCGGCCAGCAGAGCGCGGTGATGAACCTGGCCAAGCGCTTCGCCGAGGCGGTGCCGGACACGGTGAACTTCGCCTTCGACAGCGCGGTGCTGGACACGGAAGCCCGGCAGATCCTGCGCGCGCAGGCCGACTTCATCCGCCAGTTCCCCGAGTTGCGCTTCCGGGTCTACGGCCACACCGACCTCGTCGGCAGCGCGGAATACAACAAGCAGCTCGGCCTGCGCCGCGCGAACGCCGTGGTGAACTACTTCGCGAGCCTCGGCATCTCGCGCGACCGCCTCGAGGCGAAGGTCTCCTTCGGCGAAACGCAGCCGCTCATCCCGACGCCGAACCGGGAGCGGCTGAACCGCCGCACCGTCACCGAGGTCTCGGGCTTCTACGAGCGCCATCCGACCGTGCTCGACGGCAACTACGCGCAGGTGATCTACCGCGAATACGTCGCCAGCGCCGTGCCGGCCACGGGGCTCGAGGGCATCACTGGCGCCGATCTGACGACAGAGCAGTGAGATCGGGGCGACTGTCGCCGCAGATCGTACAAATACGATTTTTCGGCCCTAATGTTGCCCAACTTCTCCGTCACCTTTCCAGGTAATGGGTTGGTGGGCCACTCCCCCCGAACGGGACAGGCCCAAGCTTAGGGGCCGGGCTTGGCGTGCGCGGACCCCCTCGCCCAAGGCCGCACGGATTCTCTTGCGGCGAAAGGCAAAGGACGAGAGGCGATGACGACGAACGCGACGCTGCAAACGGAGCCCAGTCCGATCCTGGCCTGCACGGTCAGCCGGGATGTCCAGCATTTCGACCTGCTGATCGAGGACATGGAGGCCGTCCTCGGTGAAGCCTGGGGCGATCTCGGCTTCTCCGAGGCGCTCACATTCTTCTCCCAGCCCGAGGCCAGCGCGCTGGAATTCGTCGCGCTGGCGATCGACGAGGAGGACGAGCGCAATCTCGACCTTCTGGGCGAGGTGATCGCGGCCGCCGGAAAGCACAAGATCAAGGTCATCGTGATCGCCGAGGACGTCACCCCGGCGGCCTTGCACCAGCTCCTGCGCCAGGGCGCGGACGAGTTCGTGCCCTACCCGCTGCCCGAAGGCGAGCTGGCCGCCGCGGTGCGCCGGCTCCGCACCCCGCCCCCGGCCGCCCAGGCCGCGGCGAGCCCGCTCGCGCAGGACGGCGACGGCGACGGCGTGATCCTCGCGGTGCAGGGCCTCGCGGGGGGTGTGGGCGCCACGACCTTCGCGGTCAATCTCGGCTGGGAGCTCGCCACGGTCGTCAAGGAGGACGCGCCGCGGGTCTGCGTGATCGATCTCGATCTGCAGTTCGGCACGGTCGCCACCTATCTCGACCTGCCCCGCCGCGAGGCGGTCCTCGAGCTCATCTCCGACATCGAGGCGATGGACGACGAAGCCTTCGGCCAGGCGCTCATGGCCTTCGAGGACCGCATGCAGGTGCTCACCTCGCCGTCGGAGCTGGTGCCGCTCGACCTGATCGGCCCGCCCGACGTCGAGAAACTCCTGAACACGGCCTCGCGGCATTTCGATTTCGTGCTGGTGGACATGCCGAGCACCGTGACGCAGTGGACCGAGACCGTGCTCAGCGCGGCGCATGTCTACTTCGCGCTGATCGAGCTCGACATGCGCTCGGCGCAGAACGCGCTCCGCCTGAAGCGGGCGCTGCAGGCCGAGGAGCTTCCCTTCGAGAAGCTTCGCTTCGCGCTCAACCGCGCGCCCAAGTTCACCGACCTGAACGGCAAGGCCCGGGTGAAGCGGCTCGCCGATTCGCTCGGCATCTCGATCGAGCTCCAGTTGCCCGACGGCGGGCGGCCGGTGATGCAGAGCGGCGACCACGGCCTGCCGCTGGCGAGCTCCGCCGCCAAGAACCCGCTCCGCCGCGAGATCGCGAAGCTCGCCCAGTCGCTCTACGACCTCGGCCAGTCCAACGCCGAAGCCGCCGCCTGACGTCTCCGGAGGAAGCCCGATGTTCTCGCGCTACAAGAAACCCGGCCAGGAGCCGGCCAGGAAACCCGGCGCCGGCGCCCCCAAGGTCACCGAGATCCCGCGCGCCCAGCCGGTGGACCAGCCGGCCGTCATGCGCAAGCCCATGCCGTCGCGCCCCGCGCAGGCCGGCCCGCAGGACAAGGAGAAGAAGCGCAAGGAGAAGATGGCGGAGATCAAGCTCGATCTTCACCGCGAGCTTCTCGACAACCTGAACCTCGCCGCGCTCGAGCACGCCACCGAGGCCGACCTCCGCGCCGAGATCTCCGACATCGCCGGCGAATACCTCCAGGAGCGCGGCATCGTCCTGAACCGTGACGACCGGGCCGCCCTGACGCAGGAACTCTACGACGAGGTTCGCGGGCTCGGACCCCTGGAGACACTCCTTCAGGACGACAGCGTGAACGACATCCTGGTGAACGGACCGCACCAGATCTTCGTGGAGCGCAATGGCCGGCTGGAGCTGTCCGACGTCACCTTCAAGGACGAGCGGCACCTTCTGCGCATCATCGACAAGATCGTCTCCGCGGTGGGCCGCCGCGTGGACGAATCGAACCCTTACGTGGACGCGCGCCTCGCGGACGGCTCGCGTTTCAACGCCATGGTCCCGCCCGTCGCGGTGGACGGCTCGCTCGTCTCCATCCGGAAGTTCAAGAAGGAGAAGCTGGGGATCGACGACCTGATCCGCTTCGGCGCCTTCACCGAGGAGATGGCGGCCTACCTGCAGGCCGCCGTCGCCTGCCGGCTCAACATCATCGTCTCGGGCGGCACCGGCTCG
>CAZPCU010000071.1:0-8192 GCA_964585075.1 uncultured Rhodobacterales bacterium | reverse complement strand
TACGCGGTCTACGAGGAAGGCGACCCGGACTTCCGGGAGAAGTATTTCGAGATGCTCGAGGCGGGCGGCTCGAAGCACCACAAGGAGCTCCTGGCGCCCTTCGGGCTGGACGCCAGCGACCCGGCCTTCTGGGACAAGGGCCTTTCCATGATCGCCGGGCTGATCGACGAGCTGGAGGCGATGGAAGGGTAGCGCCGCGCCGCACGGGTGCCGGCGGGGGGCGCCGCCGCCGTCAGAGCTTTCCGTGCGTGCCGTCGCAGAGCGGCGTCCTGGCCGTCTGCTTGCAGCCGCAGAAGAAGACGCGGCCGTCCGCCTCGGCCGTGTATTTCATGGGCTCGAAGCCGGTTCCCTTGTGGCTGCCGTCGCAGAACGGCTGGCGCTGCGAGCGCCCGCAGGCGCACCAGAAATAGCTCTTGCCTGCCGACACCTCGACGGGGAACGGGGCCTTCTGCGGGATCTCGGGCGTATCGGACATCGGTCTCTCCCTCGTTGACGCTCGCGGGGGGAAATGGCGCGGCGCCGCGCCCGGTCAATCCAGCTCCGTCCAGGGCCAGGGCTTGACCTCGGAGGCGCCGGTCTGGAAGCGCGCGGCCTTCGCGATCCAGATGCCGAGATCGGTGCCGAACTCGGAAAGCCGCGCGTTGGGCTGGCCGCGGTTGACCAGCATCAGCACGGCCTGCACCACCGTCGCGACGGTCAGCACCGTCTGGGCGAGGCTCAGCATGATCCAGATGAGCACCACGTGCAGCAGCCGAAGGGGCATGGACTCCTTGCCGACCTCGGGCTGCGCACCGTGCAGGCGCCCCTGCAGCTTCTCCTCGTCGTTCGGCGGCATGGATCCCTCCCCGTGGCCGGGCGAGGCGGAGCCTACCGCGTGCCCCCGTCCGGGCCAAGCCCCGGCGCGCTTGACTCGCCCGGGGCGCCGCTATCTTTCCGCACAGACACGGGAGGCCCGCATGAGACACCTGCTCGCCCTGATCCTCGTCCTCTTCGCCGGCGCCGCGGCGGCGAAGGATTTCGTCTTCGACAGCATCGATGGCGGCCAGATCCGGCTTTCGGACTATGCGGGCCAGCCGGTGCTCGTGGTCAACACCGCCTCGCTCTGCGGCTTCACCCCGCAATACGAGGGGCTGCAGGCCCTCTACGACCGCTACCGCGGCGCGGGGCTCGTAGTGCTCGCCGTGCCGTCGGACGACTTCAACCAGGAACTCGCCTCGGAGGACGAGGTCAAGGAATTCTGCGAGATCACCTTCGGGCTCGACATGCCGATGACGACCATCACTCCGGTGCGCGGCAGCGGTGCGCATCCCTTCTATGCCTGGCTCAGGGAGGATGCGGGGTTCGAGCCGTCGTGGAACTTCAACAAGGTTCTCCTCGACGGCGAGGGCCGTGTCGTGGCGACATTCGGCGCCACGGCGCGCCCGCTCTCCCGCCGGATGACCCAACCGATCGAGGCGCTGCTGGCCGGCGGCTGAGGCCGCGCGTCAGCGCAGGACGTAAGGCGCGTCCAGCCAGTCCGACAGCGCGTGCGCCGTCTCCTCCGGCGCTTCGAGCGTCGGCAGATGGCCCGCGCCCTCGATCACGCGCAGCTCCGCGCCGGGGATGAGCTCGGCCAGGAAGGCGTGGCGCTTCACCGGCGTGAGCGTGTCGGCCGCGCCGCAGAGGAGAAGCGTGGGCACCTTGCAGCGCCGGAGCGTGGCCTGCTGGTCCCGCCGGCGCTGAAGCGCCCGGACCTGGCGCACGAAGACCTCGGGGCCGAGATCCCGCGCCATCTCGGCGAGCGTTGCCGTGATCTCGAAGCGGCCGCGGCCGGGGGCGAGGTGGTCGGGCCGGATCACCTCGGCCACGGCGGCATCCAGCGCCCCGCTGCGCGCCCGGACGATGAGCGGATCGCGCTCGGCCGCCTGTGCGGGCGTCTCGGCGAGCGGCTCGGTGTCCATGAGGGCGAGCCGGCCCACCCGGTCCGGGGCGCGGCGCAGGATTTCCATGGCGACCATGCCCCCGAGCCCCAGCCCGGCCAGGGCGAACCGCTGGGGGAGCTGCGGCAGGAGATGCGAGGCGATCTCCTCGATCCGCTCGCCGCCCGAAAGCGGCGCCACGGTAACCGGCCGGTCGCGGCCCAGCGCGAGCAGCTGCGGCAGGAACAGCCGCGCGTCGCACATGAACTCGGGAAGAAGAACGAGCGGTTCAGCCATGCACCGCCCGCTCGCCCGCCACGCCGCACGCCGCCTGCCCGTTCATGGCCGTCTCGTCCTCCCGCCTGCCTGCGCGCTCTTCCCTAGCAGGCCCCGCGCGGGGGAGCCATAGCGCGCGCTCAAGGCGGCGGAAGGGCGCGGATCCACGCCGTGATCGCCTCCGCCGCGGGGCGAAGGCTGCAGGACAGGCCTGTCCGCCACGCTGAAAATCGCGCTCGACGGGCCGTCACGGGGCCGAGGTTCACGGAGCGTCCGGCCCATGCTGCATGCCCTCGTGAGACGGCGGGCGCCACGCCCGGCGGAAAAAGCTTGTTCACCGCAAGGATTTGCGCAACGCTCCAGTGAAGCGGCAGCCCAGTCGGGGAATGGCTGTCTCCTTATGGCGATGATCGGTCCGCAGGTTTCCGGCACGACGCTCCAAGCTCCTGGGAACGGGGAGGATACGCTGCGCCGTGTCGTCAGGGGGCTTCCGGATCACGGCGGCGCGCCCGCAATCATCGGTTTCGAGACCGGCGAGGCCGATGCGGTGACCTTCGCAGATCTATCCGAACGGATCGCCCGCCGCAGAGAAGAACTGCTCGGCCGCGGGGTCGGCAAGGGCGACCGGGTCGCGATCGCTGCATCGAACGGGCCGTGCTGGATCGATATCTGCCTCGCGATCGTCGATGCCGGCGCGGTGGCCGTTCCGGTGGACGCGAGCCTCGACAAGGAGACGCTGGCGCATGTCCTGTCCGACGCCGACCCGGCCCTCGTCTTCGCCGACGACCGGCGCCGCGACAGCGTGGAGGCGGCTCTGGAGAGGGATGCGTCGGTCCTCGGCATCCAGGCGGACCCGGACGCCGGCGCGACCGGCGGCGCCGAGGCCCGGGTGCCGGATCTCCGCCCGGAGGATGTGGCCCTCCTGTTCTACACGTCCGGCACGACGGGACCGCCCAAGGGCGTGCCGCTCAGCCACGCGAACCTCCGCTTCGAACTCGGCCGTCTGCTCGAGATGGACCTGATGCGGCAGGGCGAACGGCTTCTCCTGCCGCTGCCGCTCCACCATGTCTATCCCTTCGTCGTGGGGCTTCTCGCCCCGCTTCTCTACGGCGTGGGCGTCGTCCTCCCGCGCTCGCTGACCGGGCCGGACATGCAGACGGCGATGCAGGAGGGCGAGGTCAACGGGATCATCGGAGTTCCCCGCCTCTACGAGACGCTGGTCGACGGCATCGAGCGGCAGGCGTCGCAGGGCAGCTGGCTCGCCCGGCAGACCTATCGCGCGATGTCGGGCGCGAGCCTTCAGGCGCATCGCCGCTTCCGGGTTCCGCTGGGCCGCCTGCTGATGCGCCCGGCCCGGCGGCGGGTGGCGCCGGACCTCAGGCTCCTCGTCTCCGGCGGCGCGGCGCTCGGCGAAGACCTCGCCTGGCGCCTCGACAGTTTCGGCTGGACGGTGGCCACCGGCTACGGCCTGACGGAGACCTCGCCGATGCTGACCGTCCTGCCCCCCGGCGACCGGCATTTCGCCAGCGCGGGCAAGCCGGTGAAGGGGGTGGAACTCAGGATCGCGCCTGCCGAGGAGAACGGTGCCGACACCGAAGAGGACAGCGCCGGAGAAATCCTCGCCCGGGGCCCGAACGTCTTCGCGGGCTATCGCGGCCTGCCCGACAAGACGGAGGACGCCTTCACCGCGGACGGCTGGTTCCGCACCGAGGATCGCGGCCGGATCGACGGGGAGGGCTATCTCCACATCCTCGGGCGCTCCTCGCTCTTCGTGGTCACGGAGGCGGGCGAGAACATCTCGCTCGAGGAGCTGGAGAAGAGCTACGAGACGCACCCGCTGATCCGCGAGATCGGCATCCTGATGCATGAAGGGCGCCTGTCCGCCGTCGTCGTCCCGGATCCCGCTGAGATGCGCAACCGCGGCGTCGGGAAAGCCGGGGACGCGGTGGAGGAGGCGGTGAAGGAGCATGCCCGCGACCTGCCTCGCTACAAGCGCATCCTCGACATCGAGGTGGCCGGCGACAGCCTGCCCCGCACGCTCATCGGAAAGATCCGACGCGCCAAGCTGGAGGAAAGGTTCCTGGCGCAGCACGAGGGTCGCGAGAGCGGCGAGACCGGTCCCATCCCGGTGGACGAGATGTCCGAGGACGACCGCGCGCTCCTTCAGGATCCTTCGGCCGGGAAGGTCTGGGAGATGCTGGCCCAGCGGTTCGAGACGGTCCGCCTGACGCCCGACAGCAGCATGGCGGTCGACCTCGACGTGGATTCGCTCGAATGGGTCAGTGTCACGCTCGACATTCGTGACCGCACGGGTGTCGAACTGGCGGAGGCGCAGACCGCCGAGATCGAGACCGTGCGCGACCTGCTGGAGGCGGTGCGGGACGCGAGCGAAACCCCCGGCGAGAGCTCGGGCGACGTGCTCGAGACCCCCGAGAAGTTCCTTTCGGACGCGGATCGCGACTGGCTGCGACCGCTCGGCAGGGGCGAACAGGCGCTGGCCTGGACGCTGTACTGGATCAATCGCGGCCTGATGCGCGCCGTCTTCCGCCTGCGCGTCGAAGGGCTCGAGAATGTCAGGGCGGCAGAGCAGGTCGCGGTTCTTCCGAACCACGCGAGCTATCTCGACGGTTTCGTCGTCATGGCCGCGCTTCCGTTCGACTTCGTCAAACGCGCCGCCGTCGCCGGCTCCGCCGAGCTCGCCTTCCGCACGCCGGTCCATCGCGCGGTGATGCGGCTGTCGCGCGCGCTTCCGGTCCAGGGCAACCGCGCCGCCCTGTCGAGCCTCGCCCTGCCGCTGATGAAACTGCGGGAGGGATCGCATCTCGTCTGGTTCCCGGAGGGCAGGCGGTCGAGGGACGGCGAGCTGCTCCCGATCCGGCCGGGTATCGGGCTGCTGCTCGCCCGCGAACCCGTCACCGTGGTTACGACATTGATCGACGGCGCCTACGAGGCGATGCCGCTGGGCCAGGCGCTTCCGAAGCCACGAAAGATCACCGTCCGTTTCGGAGAGCCGGCCTCGGTCGAGGAGCTTTCGAGCCGCGGCGAGGGCGACGAGCCGCGCGAGCGGATCGCCCATGCCATCGGCCGGAGGCTCGCGGCGATGAAATCCAGCCTCGCTGCGTGAATGGGCGAGGCGGCGCCAGCGAACAGGAAGACGACCGCGCCGCGCGCCGCGCGCTGGTCCTGGGCGCTTTACGACTGGGCGGGCGACGGCTTCTCCGCGGTGATCGTGGCCTATGTCTTCAGCGCCTATTTCACGCGCGCCCTCGCCTCGGATCCCGAGACGGGCACGACGCAATGGGGCGCGGCGCTTGCCGTGGCCGGCGTCGCCGCGGCGGTGACCGCGCCGCTGGCCGGCGCGGTCGCGGATCGGGGCGGGGCGGTGAAGCCCTGGCTCGCCGCGGCCACGCTTCTCACCGCGGCCGCGACGGCGGGGCTATGGTTCGTGGAGCCCGGGGCGATGGCCGTCCCGCTCGCGCTCGTCCTTGTCGCAATCGCCAGCTACGGCTCGGAGCTCTCGAAAGTCTTCTACAATTCCATGCTGCCCCGCCTCGTCCCGGTCGAGAAGCAGGGGCGCTTGTCCGGGCAGGGCTGGGCGCTCGGCTATTTCGGCGGATTGGCCTGTCTTGCGCTGGTCTACGTCCTCGTTCTCGGCGGCCAGACCGCCGGTGAGGAAATCTCGGACGCGATGCGCGGCGTCGGGCCGGTGGTCGCGCTATGGCTGATCCTGTTCGCCCTGCCGCTGTTCGTCTTCACACCGGATCGCGCCTCGACCCATGCGGGCCTGCGCCGCGCCGCCCGGGAGGGGCTGGGCCGGATGCGCGCGATCCTGTCCGATGTCTGGCATGACCGGAACCTGCGGCGGTTCCTGATCGCCCGGCTCGTCTACACCGACGGCACCGGCACGCTCTTCGCCTTCGGCGGGGTCTACGCCGCCGGCACCTTCGACCTCGAAGTGCACGAGGCCCTTCTCTTCGGCGTCGCGCTCAACGTGGCGGGCGGCCTCGGCGCGCTTCTCGGGGGATGGATCGACGACCGGATCGGGCCCCGGCGCACGATCCTCGCCGCGCTGTGCGGAGTCATCGCCTCGGGCGCGCCGCTTCTCTTCGTCGAGGGGCAGGCGCTGCTCTGGGCCTTCGGCATTCCCCTCGGCTTCTGCCTCGGCCCGATCCAGCCCGCGAGCCGGTCGCTCCTCGCCCGCCTCGCGCCCGAGGACCGCGAAGCGCAGATGTTCGGCTTCTTCGCGACGTCGGGAAAGATCACCGCCTTCCTCGGACCGGCGCTCGTGGCGCTGTTCACGGCCCTTTTCGGCACCCAGCGCGCCGGGATGGCCGTGGTCGTGCTGTTCTTCGTCGGCGGCGCGCTGCTGATGCTCCCGGTCTCCGACCGGCCGCGACGGGCGAGCGCCTAGCGCATCGGCAAGACAGGCGCGCCCGAGGGCAGCAGCGTCTCCACCGGGTGGCGTTCCGTCCCGCGCCGCGCCTGTGCCTCGTTCTGCGGCTCGAAGCCCCGCGCGTCCCGCCGCAGGGCCATGGCAGACAGAGCCGTGCCGTCGCCGGGCGGCCGCGGGGCTCCACCGGAGCGCGCGGAGCGCCGCCCTAGCCACGCGGGCGGGCGGAGCGGGCGAGCACCTCCTCGAGGCTTGCCGTGATCAGCTCCAGGGAATCCGGGTCGGAAAAGCGGTGGTCCGCCCCGTCCACGAGGGTGAGCCGCATGTCCGGGCCCGTGGCGTGATCGAGCAGGGAGAGCGCGACGCCGCGCTCCACGTCGGCGTCGGCCGTGCCCTGCAGGAAGCGCACCGGGAAGGGCAGGTGCAGCGGCGAGCGCAGCACGAGATGCGCGCGCCCGTCCTCGATCAGCCGCTTCGTGATCGGGTAGGGCTCGCCGTAGTCGGAGGGCAGGTGCACCACCCCGTCGCGTTCGAGATCGGCGCGCTGCTCGGCATCGAATCCGGCCCACATGGAGTCCTCGGTGAAATCCGGCGCGGCGGCGATGGTGACGAGGCCCGCGACCCGCTCGGGGTTGGCCCGCGCGGTGAGAAGCGCGATCCAGCCCCCCATCGAGGAGCCCACGAGCACCTGCGGCCCCTCGGTGAGCGCGTCGAGCACCGCCTCTGCGTCCTCCGCCCAGTCGCCGATGCACCCGTCGGTGAAGGCGCCCGAGCTCTGCCCGTGGCCGGAATAGTCGAAGCGCAGGAAGGCGCGGCCGGTGCGCCGGGCCCACGCCTCGAGATGCAGCGCCTTGGCGCCCTCCATGTCGGACTTGAAGCCGCCGAGGAACACCACGCCGGGCCCCTGCCCCTCGGTCCGGTGATAGGCGATGCGCCGGCGCTGCGGCGTCTCGAGATGGCTCGGCTCGGTCATGCGTCCTCCGTTCGGTGGCGGAAGGAGAGTGCCCGCATTCCGGGCCGGTGAAAAGCCCCGGGCCCGGTGGGCGACGGGCGGCTTCGCGTCTCGCGCCGCACCGGTCTGTGAGCGGCGCCATGAACCCGGCCCGCAAGACTTTCCTCGCCAGCGCGATCGTCCTCGGAACCGGCGGCTCCGGGGGCTCTACCGGCTTCCCGTCCGATGGCTCGCCGGGGTTGGCCCGGCCCGGGCCGGGCGTTGACTTTCGGGGCGGGCGGGGCCACACAGCCCGCGAACCCTGACCCGCAACCGGGCGCTCGGTAGGCGCCGAACCGACGAGGAGAGCGGACATGGCCCGCGACCAGTCCACCGTTTCCCTGACCTTCCCCGATGGCTCCGTCCGCGACTTTCCCGCCGGGATCACCCCCGCCGAGATCGCCGAGGGCATCTCGAAATCGCTCGCGAAGAAGGCGATCAGCGCCTACGTGAACGGCGTCCACTGGGATCTGCAATGGCCGATCGAGGAGGACGCCAGCATCGCCATCAACACGATGGCCGACGACGCGCCCGCCCTCGAGCTCATCCGGCATGACCTCGCGCACATCATGGCGCGCGCGGTGCAGGAGATCTGGCCCGAGGTGCGCGTCACCATCGGACCCGTCATCGAGAACGG
>CAZPCU010000070.1:0-8374 GCA_964585075.1 uncultured Rhodobacterales bacterium | reverse complement strand
CGGCGGCGATCATGCGCAGCGGCAGGTCCGCGATCTGGTCTTCCGGGTAGAGCCACGGGCCCTCGGGCAGCTCCTCGGCGAGCCAGCGGCGCAGATCCTCCACGCCGTGGCCCTTCTCCGCCGAGATCATGAAGGTCCGCGCGAAATCGAAGCGGTCGTTCAGGTCCTTCGCGAGCGCCAGGAGCGCCTCGGCCTGCACCCGGTCGATCTTGTTGATGGCGAGCGCCACGGGCAGGCCGCGGCCGATCTCGGGAAGCCGCTCGAGGATCTCCTCCACCCCGGGCGTCACCCCGCGATGCGCCTCCACCAGAAGCACCACGATGTCGGCATCCGCCGCCCCGCCCCAGGCGGCGGCGACCATCGCGCGGTCCAGCCGGCGGCGCGGGCGAAAGAGGCCGGGCGTGTCCACGAAGACGATCTGGGCCGCGCCCTCGATGGCGACGCCGCGGATGCGCGCCCGCGTGGTCTGCACCTTGTGGGTGACGATGGAGACCTTCGCGCCCACCATCCGGTTGGTGAGCGTGGACTTGCCCGCGTTGGGCTCTCCGATCAGGGCGACGAAGCCGGCGCGTGTGGATTCCCCTGTCATTCTCCCTCCACCTCCGCGAGCAGCCGCCGCGCGGCCTCCTGCTCGGCCTGGCGCTTCGATCCGGCTTCGGCGCGGGCGGCGCGCCCGTCCGGGAGTTGCGCCTCGATGGTGAAGACGGGCGCGTGGTCGGGGCCCGTGCGGCCGGTCTCGACGTAGCGCGGGGGCGACAGCCCGCGCGCCTGGGCCCATTCCTGGAGCGCCGTCTTGGCGTCGCGGGCGTCCGCCTCCACCCGGTCGATCCGGTGGCCCCAGAGGCGCAGCACCATGTCCCGCGCGGCCGCGTGGCCCGCGTCGAGATAGACGGCGGCGATCACCGCCTCCATCGCGTCTCCGAGGAGCGCCTGCTTGCGCCGCCCGCCCGAGATCATCTCGGACCGCCCGAGGCGCAGCACCTCGCCGAGCCCGACCTCGCGGGCCACGTCGGCGCAGGTCTCCTTGCGGACGAGCGCGTTGTAGCGGGGCGCGAGCTGGCCTTCCGTCGCTTCGGGGTCCGCCGCGAGCAGCGTCTCGGCCATCACGAGGCCGAGCACGCGGTCGCCCAGGAACTCGAGGCGCTGGTTGTCGGGCTGCGACGGCCCCGAACGCGAGGCGTGGGTGAGCGCCTCCAGAAGCAGCGCGGGGCGGTCGAAGGCGTGCCCGATGCGGTCCTCGAACGCCCTGATATCCGCGGAAAGCTTCACTCGATCCCCTTGAAGAACCTGTCGCCGCGCCATGTCCAGAAGAAGAGCATGGACCGGCCCGCGGAGGAGAACATGATCCGGTCGGCCCGGCCGATCAGGTTGGCGAAAGGCACGAAGCCCACGCCGCCCACCTGAGCCGGCACGCGGCTGTCGGACGAGTTGTCGCGGTTGTCGCCCATCATGAAGTAATGCCCTTCCGGCACGGTGTAGACGGGCGTGTCGTCGGCGGCCTGCCGCCCGATGTTGAGGATCGTGTGCGACTCGCCATTGGGCAGCGTCTCGATGAACCGCTCCTTCTCGCAGACGGCGCCGTCGCCCACCGGCGCGTTGGAGCAGCGCGGGCGGATGCCCTGCGGGCCCTGCGGCTCCATGATCTCGGTGAAGGTGCCTGTGGGTTCGAGCTCCACGGGCTCTCCGTTGATGTGCAGAACGCCCTCCACCATCTGGATGCGGTCGCCCGGCAGGCCGACCACGCGCTTGATGAAATCGCGCCCGTTGCCGGGATGGCGGAACACCGCCACGTCGCCGCGCACCGGCTCGCTGCCGAGGAAGCGCCCGTCGCCGCGCTGAAGCCATCCGCAGAAATCCTCGGCGTCGATGTCGAGCCCGACCGCGGGAATCCGGATCGAGGGGCAGGAGGCGTAGGAGTAGCCGTAGGACATCTTGTTGACGAAGAGGAAATCCCCCACGAGGAGCGTTTCCTTCATCGAGGGCGAGGGTATCCAGAAGGGCTGGAAGAAGACCGTGCGGAACACGCCGGCGATGAGCAGCGCGTACACGATCGTCTTCACGGTCTCGAGGACCGCGCTTCCTTTCCTAGCCTCGGCCATGGGCGTCTCTCCGGGGTCTGTGTTGCCGGCGCTTCATGGGCGCGGGGGCAGGGGGTGTCAAGGCGCGCGCGCGCCGGGCTCAGCCCTCCTGCGGCGCGCAGCCGCGCAGCCGGGCGAGCGCGCCAGTCGTCTCCTTCGCCGCCGCGGCCACGGCGCGATCCACGGCCCGGTCGAGCGCCGCCCCCGGATCCTCGGCGACACGGGCGGCGGCCTTGCCGAGCCCGTCGGCGCTGGCCTCGATCCGCGCGAGCTCGCCCTGGGCCGCGGCCAGCCGGGCCTCGAGCCGCGCCGCGCTCTCTCCGCCGAGCGATTCCGCCTCGCCGCGCAGCGCCGCGAGATCGGAACGCAGCCCCGCGACTTCGCCCGCCAGCTCCTCCACCGCGTCTCCCACGGGGTCGAGCTCGGCGGCCGCCTCGGCCACCGCCGCGGCGAAGCCGTCGCGGAGATCGTCGAGCGTGCCCGCGAGCCGGAGCGCCAGGAAGAGGCAGAGCGCGGCGAGGATCAGCGTCGCGTTCAGCAGCGCCAGCGCGAGCTGGCCCAGCGTGCGGGCGAAGCGGCGAGAGGTCTCGGACATGGGGCGCGGTCTCCGTCGAAGTGCCGCGGCCATGAGGCCCGGAACGGCGCGGCCTGTCCAGCGTCAGGATTCGGGAAGCGCCTCGATCACCACGAAGGCCTGCGCCCAGGGATGGTCGTCGGTGAGCGTGACGTGGATGACCGCGACGTGGCCGGGCGGCGTCATCTCCGCCAGGCGCTCGGCCGCCCAGCCCGTCACATGCATGACCGGCTGGCCCGTACGGAGGTTGCTCACATGCATGTCCTTCCACGCGATGCCCATGCGCAGCCCCGTGCCGAGCGCCTTGGAGCAGGCTTCCTTGGCCGCCCAGCGCTTCGCGTAGGTGCCCGCCACGTCGCGCCGCCGCTCGGCCTTGCGCTGCTCCTCCTCGGTGAAGACGCGGTTGCGGAACCGGTCGCCGAACCGCTCCAGCGTGGCCGCGATGCGCTCGATATTGGCGAGATCGGTGCCGATGCCGAGGATCATCCGCCCATCCCGTTTTCCGCAAACAGCGGAAAGCTCACGCCGAGCGCCCAGGCGAGGATGAGGCCCAGGGCGAGGCC
The DNA here is from genome assembly GCA_964585075.1 of uncultured Rhodobacterales bacterium. Lineage (GTDB taxonomy): Bacteria > Pseudomonadota > Alphaproteobacteria > Rhodobacterales > Rhodobacteraceae > Rhodosalinus. The sequence goes on along the minus strand of CAZPCU010000070.1, from coordinate 5,159 downwards.
GGCCGCCGCCGCGCCCCCGGTGCGCGCCGCCCAGCGCCCCATGAGGCCGAAGACGATGTAGAACAGCACGATCACCGGCGCGATGAGCGCGAGGAAGAAGAGCCGCTCGAAATCGAGCGCCACGGCGAGGCCCAGCGAGGCGAAGAAGGCCAGCCGGGCCGTCAGCCGCTGCCAGAGCGGCGCGCGCCCGCCCATCGTGATCAGCGCGTCGGCGAGCATGAAGGGCACCGCGCCCGCCGCGAGCGCGAGGATGATCCAGCCGCGCTCCGCCGTGGGCCAGAAATTCGCCCCGTAGCGGTCGAGCAGAAAGCCGAAGACCGCGAGCCCCCAGAGAAGGAGCGCCCCCGCCGCCACGGGCGAGACGCGGCCGAGCGGCACGCTAGAGCGCGCGAGCAGCCCGAGTTGCAGGACGCCGTAGACAGCCAGGTGCAGCGCGAGGTAGTCGGCCACGAGCACCGGCAGGAACGCGACGTCCAGCGGCACCGCCAGAAGCGGCGAGAGCAGCGCGGGCACGATCGCCGCGACCGCGAAGCGGCGCGGGGCAAGCGGCGCACGGGGCACGGACCTCTCTGGCAGGAGATGAGAAAGCGGCCAGGCCAGCGCCACGACCGCGGCCAGAAGCGCCATGAGCCACGGCCCCGTCCGGGGCACCGCGACGTCGCTCTCGCGCCCGTAGGCGGCATCGAGCCACGCGAGCGCCTCCTCCCGCCCCGCCTTGCTGTAGAGCACGGCGACATGTTCGGCGAGCGGCGCCACCACGGCGCGGCGCACCACGTCGCCCGCACGCGCCGTCTCGCCTTCCTCCGCGGCCGGGTCCACCATCCGGAGCGCACCGAGTGCGAAGTCGCGCAGCCCCGGCTCCCACTGGCCGGTGATCGTCAGGAGCCGCTCGGGCGCCGCCTCCGTCACCGCCTGGCTGAAGGGCGAGATCGCCACGACAGGCCCGATGCCGGGCTCCTGCAGGGCGGCGCGGATGATGATGTCGGTCGCCATGGAATGGCCGAGAAGCGCGACGTCGCCCTCCCAGCCCCCCTGCGCGCGGGCTGCGCCCACGACGCGGAGCGTCTGGTCGATGAGCCGCTGGGTGGTGCCGTCGATGCTGTCCACGTCGCCCGACATGGGCACCGGGTTGCGGCCGTGGCCCTCGAAATCGAAGGCCCAGACGCGGTAGCCCGCCCGCGCCAGCGGCAGGGCGTAGGCCTGCATCATCTGCCGCGATCCCGCGAAACCATGGGCGACGACGACCAGCGGCCCCTCCGCGCCCGGCGCGGCGTAGCGCGTCACCGGTGTCTCGCCGACGCGGATGTTCTGGATATCCAGGCCGGCGCGGGCGGATTCGAGCTGCCAGAGCGCCGCGAGCGCGACCGCGAGGGCGAAGAGCGCCGCCGCCCGGCGGCGCAGCAGGATGGGTGCGGGCGTCATGCCGCGGCGGCGCGCGCGTCGTCCATGATGCGCCGCATCTCCTCGATCGCGGCGCGAAGCCCACGGAAGATCGCCTCGCCGATCAGGAAGTGGCCGATGTTGAGCTCCCGCAGCTCGGGCAACGCGGCGACCGGGCCCACGGTGTCGTAGGTCAGCCCGTGGCCCGCATGCACCTCGAGCCCGAGGCCATGCGCGAAACTGGCCATCTCGGTCAGCCGCGCGAGTTCCGCGTCGCGGTCGGCGAAGCGCCCCTCGGCGTGCGCGTCGCAGTAGGCACCGGTGTGCAGCTCGATCACCTCGGCTCCGATCCGGTGCGCGGCCTCGACCTGCGCCCGCTCGGCGGCGATGAAGATCGAGACGCGGCAGCCCGCCTCGCGCAGGGGCGCGATGAAATGGGCGAGGCGGTTTTCCTCGCGCGCGACCTCGAGCCCGCCCTCGGTCGTCTTCTCCTCGCGCTTCTCCGGCACGATGCAGACCGCGTGCGGCCGGTGGCGAAGCGCGATCGCCTGCATCTCGTCCGTGGCGGCCATCTCGAAGTTGAGCGGCACGCCGAGCACCTCCATGAGCCCCTCGATGTCGGCGTCGGAAATGTGGCGCCGATCCTCGCGCAGATGCGCCGTGATCCCGTCGGCGCCCGCCTCCTCGGCCAGCTTCGCCGCGCGCAGCGGATCGGGATAGGCGCCGCCGCGGGCGTTCCGGACGGTCGCCACGTGGTCGATGTTCACGCCGAGCCGCAGATGCGAGTGGGCCATGGGATCCTCCTGTCCTGTCCGGACCTGCTTACTCCGCGCCGCCGCGCTCGTCAGCCCTCGCCGGGGGCGCGCGATGCACCTTCCTCTCGAGGCGCTGCATGATCTTGGCCGCGCGCCGCTTCTGGTAGGCCCGGATCACCGGGACCGAGAGGAAATACATCGCCGTGGAGGCGATGAGCCCCGGAATGATCCCGCCCACTGTGTAGGGCAGGAACACCTCGTCGTAGAACACGGCGAGGTCATGCCAGTCCTGGGGCGCGCCGCTGAACCAGGCCCAGAGATTGTCGCGGAGGTCGCGGCTCGCGCCCATGAACTTGCCGAGGAAGGACCGCCCCTCGCCCTCCTCGAACTCGGTGCCCAGGATCAGGTGCCCGGTCTTGAGCGAGATCACCCCGATCGGCACGTAGGTCAGCGGGTTGCCGAAAAAGGTCGCGAGGAAGGACGCGATGAGGTTCCCGCGCATCAGCCAGGCCAGGAACACCGCGAGGAAGAAGTGCAGCCCGTAGAACGGCGTGAAGGTCACGAAGACGCCCGCCCAGATGCCGCGACCGATCGATTCGGGCGAGCCCGGAAGGCGGTGCATCCGGTGCTTCACATAATGGAAGGCGCGGCCCCAGCCGCCTTTCGGCCAGACGGTGTCCGCCACGATCTTCCACCAGGGACGTCTGTCGCGGCGCTTGAAGACCAAGGGAAGGTTCCTTCAGCTCGCGCGCGGCTCCTGCGAGGCGCGCGAGGGGTCGCGGAACCGCTCGACCGCGGCCACGTCGCTCTCGGCTTCCAGCGCCGAGACGATCGAATGAAGGTGCTCGGCGTCGCGCAGGTCCACGTCGATCAGCAGGCGATAGAAATCGGGTTTCCGGTCGACGAATTCCAGGTCGGAGATATTGGCCTTCTGCTCGCCGATCAATGTGCAAATGCGTCCCAGCACGCCGGCGTCGTTGCCGATGGTGACGTCGAGCGTCACCGTGTAGACGGGCGGGTGGCTTCCGGCCTGCCAGTGGAGATCGAGCCAGCGTTGCGGCTGGTCCTCGAACTGCGCGAGGACGGCGCAATCGATGGTGTGCACGACGACGCCCCGCCCGCGCCAGGTAATGCCGACGATCCGCTCTCCGGGAAGCGGCTGGCAGCAGGGGGCGCGCTCGAAGCTCTGCCCCGGGTCGAGGCCGATCACCGCGCGGCTGCTGTCGATCTGGGCGACCTCCTTCGGGGCGAGATCGGGATAGACAGCCTGAACCACCTCCTGCGCGGTCAGCTCCGCCGACCCCATGCGCGCGAGCATCTCGCGCCGGCCCGGCAGGCGCAGCCGCTTGGCGGCGGTGTCGAGCGCCTTGTCGGTGGCCTTCTTGCCGACGTTCTCGAAGGCGGCCCGGGCGAGCTCCCGCCCGAGGCGGATGAAGCGCTCCCTGTCCTGCTCGCGAAGCGCCCGGCGGATCGCGGACTTCGCCTTGCCCGTGATCGCGATTTCCAACCATGAGGGCTGCGGCGTCTGGCCCTCCGCGGCGATGATCTCCACCGACTGGCCGTTCTTGATGCGCGTCCAGAGCGGGACGCGCAGCCCGTCGATCTTCGCGCCAACGCAGGAGCTGCCGATCCGCGTGTGGATCGCATAGGCGAAATCGATGGGCGTCGCGCCGCGCGGCAGCTTCACCACGTCGCCCTTCGGCGTGAAGCAGAACACCTGGTCGGAATACATCTCGAGCTTCACCGCCTCGAGGAACTCGTGATGGTCCTCCTCGGCGTCGAACTGCTCGGTCAGTTGCGAGATCCACTTGGCCGGGTCCACGGCGAAGGGATTCTCGGCGCGAACGCCGTCCTTGTAGGACCAGTGCGCGGCGACGCCGGTCTCGGCCACGTCATGCATGGCCTGGGTGCGGATCTGCACCTCCACGCGCTTGCCGTCGCGTCCCGAGACGGTGGTGTGGATCGAGCGGTAGCCGTTCGACTTCGGCTGGCTGATGTAGTCCTTGAACCGGCCGGGCACCGCGCGCCAGCGCTGGTGGATCGCGCCGAGGGCGCGGTAGCAGTCCATCTCCGAGCGGGTGATGACGCGGAAGCCGTAGATGTCTGAGAGGCGCGAGAAGGCGAGTTCCTTCTCCTGCATCTTGCGCCAGATCGCGTAAGGCTTCTTGGCGCGGCCGAAGACCTCGGCCTCGATGCCCGCCGCCTTCAGCTCGTTGCGCATGTCGCCGGTGATGCGCTCGATGACGTCGCCCGCCTCCTTCTGGAGCGTGATGAAGCGGCGCATGATCGAGGCGCGGCCCTCGGGATTCAGCACGCGGAAGGCGAGATCCTCGAGTTCCTCGCGCATCCACTGCATGCCCATCCGCCCGGCGAGCGGCGCGTAGATGTCCATCGTCTCGCGCGCCTTCTGGGCCTGCTTCTCCGGTCGCATGGCCTTGATGGTGCGCATGTTATGCAGGCGGTCGGCGAGCTTCACGAGGATCACGCGCAGATCCTTCGACATCGCCATGAAGAGCTTGCGGAAATTCTCCGCCTGCCGGGTCTCGGTGGAGCTGAGCTGCAGGTTTGTGAGCTTCGTCACCCCGTCCACGAGCATCGCCACCTCGTCTCCGAACCGCCGGGCGATCTCGGAGTAGGTGGACTTCGTGTCCTCGATGGTGTCGTGGAGAAGCGCGGTGACGATGGTGGCGTCGTCGAGCCGCTGCTCGGCGAGGACGTGCGCCACCGCCACGGGGTGGGTCCAGTAGGGCTCGCCGGAGTGGCGGGTCTGCCCCTCGTGCATGGCGCGGCCATACTCGAACGCGTCGGCGATCATGGCCGCGTTGCTGCGGGGGTTGTAGCTTTTGACGCGCGCGACGAGGTCTTCCGCCCCGGAGATGCGCGCTTCGGTCTCGAGTTCCAGTGTCAGCCCTGTCTCTGTGCCTCGAGAAGCTGGCGCAGGAGCGTCTCGTCAGGCATTTCGTCCTCGGCCGGCTTGTCGCCCTCCGAGCCGCCGCCCATGAGGAGCGCCATGGAGTCCTCTTC
>CAZPCU010000069.1:0-8484 GCA_964585075.1 uncultured Rhodobacterales bacterium | reverse complement strand
CAACATGGTCTATCACGCGGCGGGCTGGCTCGAGGGCGGGCTGATCGCGAGCCCCGAGAAGTTCGTGATGGACTGCGAGATCCTGCAGATGATCCAGCGTTACATGGAGCCCGAGGTCTGCGCCACCGGGCCCGACGAGATCGCCTTCGACGCGGTGGCCGAGGTGGGCGACCAGGGCCACTTCTTCGGCATCCAGCACACGCAGGACCGCTACACCACGGCCTTCTACCAGCCCTTCGTCTCGGACTGGAAGAATTACGAGGGCTGGGAGGCCGCGGGCGCGGTCTGGACGCCCGAGCGCGCGCATCGCGTGTTCAAGGAGATCGTCGGCAGCTTCGAGGCCCCGCCCATGGACGAGGCGGTGCGCGAGGAGCTCGAGGCTTTCGTGAGCCGCCGGAAGGCGGAGGGCGGCGCGCCCACCGACTTCTGATCCCGACCTCCGCCGCGGGGGGCGGGCTTGACACCGCCGCGGGCGCGGGGCGGAGTGGCCGCCATGACCTCGCATCCAAGGGATCTCGCCCCGCATGACCTCGACGTGCTCGCCGGCTGGCGCCGCGCGCTGCACCGCAGCCCCGAGATCTCTGGCGAGGAGGCGGAAACGGCCGCCGCCGTCGCCGCCATGCTCTCCGCCGAGGCGCCCGACCGGATCTGGCAGGGTCTCGGCGGGCACGGCGTGGCCGCGGCCTGGCACGGCGCCGCGCCCGGGCCCGCCCTCCTGATCCGCGCCGAGCTCGACGCGCTCCCCATCGCGGAGGAGAGCGGCGTGTCCCACGCCTCGGAGCGGCCGGGTCGCGCTCATCTCTGCGGCCATGACGGGCACATGACGATCCTTGCCGGGCTGGCCCGCCGGCTTTCCCGGCGCCGGCCCGCGCGCGGCCGCGTCATCCTGCTCTTTCAGCCCGCGGAAGAGACGGGCGAGGGCGCGGCGGCCGTGCTCGCCGATCCGCGCTTCCCGGAGCTCGCCCCCGACATGGGCGTGGCGCTGCACAACCTGCCGGGGCTGCCCCGTGGCAAGGCCATCGTCGCCCCGGGCCCGGCCTGCTGCGCCTCGCGCGGCATGCGGATCTCGCTTCGCGGGCGCGAGGCGCACGCCTCCAGCCCCGAGACGGGGCTTTCTCCGGCGCCGGCGCTTGCCCGGCTCGTCGAGGAGCTCCCGGCGCTCTCCGCCGGGGCGGGGCCCGAGGATCCGGCGTTCCGCCTCGTCACGCTCACGCATGCCCGGATGGGGGCGCCCGCCTTCGGCGTCGCGCCCGGCCGGGCCGAGCTCTTCGCCACGCTGCGCACGCCGCGGGACGACGCCATGGCAGGTCTCGTGGCCGACGCGGTCGCGCGGGCGGAGGCGGCGGCGCGGTCACACGGGCTCGCGCTGGAGATCGGGTGGCAGGACGTCTTCGCCGCCTGCGTGAACGCGCAAGTGCCGGCCGATGCGCTCGCCCGTGCGGCGGGCCGGGCCGGGCTCGACGTCTCCACCGACGGCTTGCCGATGCGCTTCTCGGAGGATTTCGGCCGGTTCGGCAGAGCGGCGCCCGCGGCCCTCCTGCTGCTCGGGGCCGGCACGGACCATCCGCCGCTGCACGATCCGCGCTACGACTTCCCCGACGCGCTGATCGCCGACGGCGTCGCGCTCTTCTCGGCGCTCATCGACGAGGCGCTGGGGAACGGCCATGGCGGCTGACAGGGTGGCCCTCCGCCTCGCGCTCGCGGGCTTCGGCGCCGCGGCGGGGCTCGCCGGCTGGCTTCTTCTGGACGTTCTGCGCGATGCCTTCGCCGAGCCGCGGCTGCATCTCGTCACCGTGATCGCGGCGGCGGGCTGGTTCGGGCTTGCCCTCGTCTACGCCGGCCCGCTCGGGCTCCGGCGCGCCGCGGCGGGCGCGGCGGCGCTCGCGCTTCCCGCCGCCCTGCTCGCCTGGTGGGCCGCGCTCGGCTTCACCTCCGTTCCGCAGCTCCTCGACGCCGGCCACCCGCTCGTCGCGCTCGGGCTCTACGGCGGGTTCGCCGCGCCCGTCGTCCTCGCGGCGCTTTCCCGGCCCGGCGGCTGGCGCGACCCGGCGGCCGTGTTCGACGCGGTCTGGTCGATCGCGATGCGGGCCGCCGTGGCGCTCGTCTTCCTCGGCCTGGCCTGGGCGGTGATCGGGTTGTCGGACGCGCTCCTGGGCCTCGTGGGCGTTCACGTGATCGAGCGCGTGCTCGAGATCGACGCCGTGCCCTGGCTCTTCAGCGGCGCGGCGATCGGGCTGGGGCTGGCGGTCGCGCAGGAATACGCGGCGCTGCTCTCGCCGCTCCTGGTGCTGCGCCTTCTCCGGCTTCTCGTTCCGGCGCTTCTCGTCGTGGTGGTCGTCTTCGTCCTCGCCCTTCCGGTGCGGGGGCTCGAGGAACTCCTCGGCGGGCTCTCGCCCTCTCCGGTGCTGCTGTCGATGGCCGCGGCCGGCCTCGTCCTCGTCGCCGTGGCGGTGGACCGCGGCCCGGCGGACGAGATCCGGGGCACGGCGATGCGGGGCGCCACGCGAACGCTGGCGCTTCTGCTGCCGCTCCTCGCCGCCGCGGCGGCGGTCTCGATCGGGGAGCGCGTCGGGGCCCATGGCTGGACGCCGCCGCGCGTCGTCGCGGCGCTGGGCGCGGGCCTCTTGCTCGCCTGGACGCTCGCCTTCGCCCTGGCCGCCCTGCCCGGCGGGGACTGGCCGGCGCGGCTGAGGCGGGCGGCCGTCGCGCTGATGCCCGTGAGCGCCGTCTTCGGCGCGCTCTGGCTCACCCCGCTCGTCGCGCCCGAGCGCTGGTCGGCCGAGAGCCAGATCGCCCGCTACGCGCAGGGGCGGCTTCCCGTCGAGGAACTGCCGCTCTGGGAGATGGCGCATCGCTGGGGGCAGCCCGGCGAGCGCGCCGTGGCGCGGCTTGCCGAACTCGCGGAGGAGCCCGGGGCCGAGGCGCTTCGCACGCGGCTCGCGGCGCTCGGAGAGACGGATGGGCCGCGCGGGCTTCCGGTGACGCTCGAGCGCGCCGAGGCGGCGGCGCTCGCCGAAACGCTGGCCGCGGAGATTCCGATGCTCGGCGAGGCGAGGGTCGCGGAGGGCGCGCTCGCATCGCTGCCCCTCTTCGTGCTGCGGGACTGGCAGGCCGCCTGCGCGCGGCGCGACGCGGCCGGGCGGCCGGGCTGCGCGCTGGTCGTCGCGCGCCTTCGGGCCGGCGCCGGGCCGCCGCAGGTGCTCGTCTTCCTGCGCGGTCCCGACGGGCCGGTGGACGTGCGCGCCTACGAGCTCGCCGACGGTCGGCTGCGCCCGTCCGGCCCGGCCCGGGATCTCGGCGCGGGGACCGCGGCTGTCCTGCCCTCGGGCGCGCTCGACGCGCTTCACGAGGGCCGGTTCGACCTCGTGCCGAGCGGGGCGCGCGCTCTTGTCGTCGGGGGTCGGCGCATCGTTCCGGACAATTGAAGGCGTTCGGAAATTCTTAAGCCCGGCCGGGCACTCTCTCACCGGTTCAGAGGTGTGGGGTATGCCATGCACGGACTCATCAACCGGGCGATCCAGTCCTTCGTCAGCGACACCTATGGCGCCGCGCGATGGCAGCAGATCGCCCACCTTTCCGGTCTCGGCTTCACCGAGTTCGAGGCGATGCTGAGCTACGATCCGGCGGTGGCCCCCCGGATTCTCGCCACCGCCGTGCGCGAGCTCGACAAACCGCACGAGACGCTGCTCGAGGATCTCGGCACCTATCTCGTCTCGCATCCGAACACCGAGGCACTGCGCCGGCTCATGCGGTTCGGCGGCGACAGCTTCCTGGAGTTCCTGCACTCGCTCGACGACCTGCCCGAGCGTGCGCGCCTCGCCGTGTGCGATCTCGACCTGCCCGAGCTCGACCTGGACGAGCGTGGCCCGGGCCGTTTCCGCCTCGCCTGCCGCGGCGGGCCCGACGGGGTGGGGCATGTCCTGGTCGGGCTCTTGCGCGCCATGGCCGACGACTACGGCGCGCTCGTCTACCTGGAACTGCGGCCGGACGCGGGCGGGGCCGCGGAGATCGACATCATGCTCTATGAATCCTCCTTCTCCGCCGGGCGGCGCTTCGAGCTCGGCGCGCCCGCGCTCTGACGGGGATGAACGCGCCCGACGACCTGCTCGACGTACTCTGCCCGATGCACGCGCGGCTCGATTCGGAGGGTCTCGTCCGGCACGCAGGGCCCACGCTCGCCAAGCTCTCGCCGGAAGCGCCCATCCGCGGCCGGGCCTTCCTCGACGTCTTCGAGATCGCGCGCCCGCGGCAGGTCGAGGACATGAAGGGGCTTCTGGCGACGGCGCGCACGAAGCTGCACCTGCGGCTGCGGGCACGGCCGGAGACGAAGCTGAAAGGTGTCCTCGCGCCTTTGCCAGGCTGCGGCGGCGCCGTCGTGAACCTGTCCTTCGGCATCTCCATTCTGGACGGCGTGCGGAGCTATGCGCTCACGAGCGCCGATTTCGCGGTCACCGACCTCGCGGTGGAGATGCTCTATCTCCTGGAAGCGAAATCCGCCGCGATGGCCGCGTCGCGCACGCTGAACCTCCGGCTGCAGGCCGCCCGCATCGCGGCGGAGGAGCAGGCGTTCACCGACACGCTCACCGGCCTCAAGAACCGCCGCGCGCTCGAGCACGTGCTCGCGCGGATGTCCGCGTCGGGCATTCCCTTCGCGCTCACGCAGATCGACCTCGACTATTTCAAGCAGGTGAACGATTCGCTCGGCCACCCCGCGGGCGACCAGGTGCTGCAGGTCGTGGCGCGCATCCTGGTGGAGGAGACGCGCGCACGTGACACCGCCGCGCGCATCGGCGGGGACGAGTTCGTCCTGCTGCTCGAGGCGCCGAAAGACCGCGCTGCCGTCGCGGAGGTGGCGCGCCGGATCATCGACAGGCTCGGGCGGCCGATCCCGGTGGGCGAGCGGCATGCGCACATCGCGGCGAGCGCGGGCTCCGTCATGTCCGAAGACTATGCCGCGCCCGATCCCGCCCGGCTTCTCGCCGATGCCGATGCGGCGCTTTACGCCGCGAAGAAGGCGGGCCGCGCGCGCCACCGATTCGGCGCGCCCGCGCCGGGGCCGCCCGGGCATGGCCTGCAGGAAGAGGATCGAAACTGCTGAGCACGGGCGGAAGGCGACCGCGCACGGCGCGGTCGCCCGGGCGCGCGCCTGCGATCAAGCCTTGCCATCGGGCGGGGCGTCTGGATTTCTCGCGCTGCGGGACATCGAAGCGCGTCTCGCTGCGTGGGAAGGCAAGACGGCATGGCGCGATTCAGGGCGGCGGTGTTCGACTGGGCGGGCACGACGATCGATTTCGGCTCCTTCGCGCCGGTGGGCGCCTTCGTCGAGGCGTTCCGCCGCTTCGGGATCGAGGCCACCGTGGCCGAGGCGCGCGCGCCCATGGGCGCGCCCAAGTGGCACCATGTCCGCGCCATGCTGGAGATGCCCGGGATCGCCCGGCAATGGCAGGTGCGCCACGGGCGCGCGCCACAGGCCGCGGACGTGGACAAGGTTTACGAGCTTTTCTTGCCGATGAACGAGGAGGTCGTGGCGGATTACGCCACGCTCGTCCCCGGAACCGTCGAGACCGTCGAGAACCTCCGCGCGCGCGGCATGAAGATCGGCTCCACCACGGGTTACACCCGCTCGATCATGGAGCGTGTGCTGCCCAGGGCGGCCGAACAGGGTTATGCGCCCGACAACCTCGTCTGTGCCGACGACCTGCCCGAGGGGCGCCCCGGCCCGCTCTGCATGTACCAGTGCTTCATCGACCTCCTCGTCTACCCGCCGGAGGCCGTGATCAAGGTGGACGACACCGCGCCCGGGATCGCGGAAGGCGCGGCGGCGGGCTGCGTCACCGTGGGCGTGGCGCTTTCGGGGAACGTGGTGGGCCGGACGCCCGAGGAACTCGCCGCCACGCGCCCCGACGAGGTGGCGCGGCTTCGGGCCGACGCGTCGGCGATGCTGAAGGACGCGGGCGCCGACCACGTCATCGACACGGTGGCGGACCTGCCCGCGCTTCTCGACCGGCTGGAGGCGGCGTGATGCGGCCCAACATCCTCTTCATCACCGCCGACCAGTGGCGCGGCGACACGCTGGGCGCGATCGGTCATGTCGTGCGGACCCCCGCGCTCGACCGGCTGGCGGAGGAGGCCACGCTCTTCGCGCGGCATTACGCCACCTGTGCGCCCTGCTCGCCGGCGCGGGCCTCGCTCTACACCGGGCTCTACCAGATGAACCACCGGGTGGTGTGGAACGGCGCGGGGCTCGACGCACGCTTCGACAACCTCGCGCTCGCCGCCCGGCGCGCGGGTTACCTGCCCACGCTCTTCGGCTACACCGACACCGCCCCCGATCCCCGCCACCTCGCGCCGGCCGATCCCGCGCTTGCCACGTTCGAAGGCGTGCTGCCGGGGTTCCAGGTGCGGCTCAACCTCGACGATGCGGAGCGGCCCTGGGTCAGCTGGCTCGGCGCGCGCGGCCACGACATTTCGGACCCGGGCGCGATGCACCGGGTGCCGACCGAGGACGGCGAGCGCATCTCGCGCCGGCCCCCGGTCTATTCGCCGCAGGAGACCCAGACCGCCTTCCTCGCCGATGCCTTCCTCGAATGGCGGGCCGAGCAACCCGCGGACCGGCCGTGGTTCGCGCATCTGAGCTTCCTGCGCCCGCACCCGCCCTTCGCCGTGCCCGAGCCCTATGCCGGCATGTATGGCGAGGAGGCAGGGCCGGCCTTCGCGCGCCACGCCGACCCGGACGCGGAGGCCGCGCAGCATCCCTTCGTGGCGGCGATCCAGGCCTACCAGAACCTCTCGGACTTCGTGGAAGGCGGCGCGGGGCGGGCGCGGGACCTCGCGCCGCGCGATTTCGCCCGGCTGCGCGCGCTCTACTACGGTCTCGTCTCGGAAGTGGACGCGCAGCTCGGCCGGATCTTCGAGGCGCTCCGCGCGGCGGGGGCGTGGGAGAACACGGTCATCGTCTTCACCTCCGACCACGGCGAGATGATGGGCGATCACTGGATGCTGGGAAAGGGCGGCTTCTTCCCGCAAAGCTACCATATCCCGCTGATCATGCGGATCCCCGGGCGGGGCGGCGGCCGCGTGGACGCGTTCACTTCGGCCGCCGACATCTTCCCCACGCTCTGCGAACTCATGGGCGCGACGCCCGGCCACGCCCCCGACGGCGCCTCGCTGATGCCCTTCCTCGACGGGGAGGCACCCCGCCGCTGGCGCGAGGCGGCGCTCTGGGAGTTCGATTTCCGCCTGCTCCCGGGGGCGGACGCGGCGGGCCACGGCCTCGCTCCGGAGGACTGCGTGCTGCAATGCCGGATGGACGAGCGGCACCTCTACATGGCGAGCCCCGGGCTGCCGCCGGCGCTTTACGATCTCGGCGAGGATCCGGATTGCCTGGAAAACCGCGCGGCGGACCCCGCGCTCGCGCCCGTGCGGCTTTCCCAGGCCGAGGCGCTTCTGGCCGAGCGCGCGCGTCTCATGGACCGGACGCTTGCGAACCGCGCCGTCTGGGACTTCTACGTCGGCTGATCCGCGCCCGAGGCCGCCATCGCCGCGGCGACGGCCCGTTTCCACGCCTCATAGCGCGTCGCGCGGGTCTCGTCCGCCATTTCGGGGGCGAAGCGGCGGTCGCGCGCCCAGGCCGCCATCGCCTCCTCGGGGCCGGGATAGAGCCCCGCGCGGTGGCCGGCAAGCCAGGCCGCCCCGAGGGCCGTGGTTTCGAGCACCGCGGCCCTGTCCACCGGCGCACCGGTGATGTCGGCCAGGAACTGCATCGTCCAGTCGCTCGCGCTCATCCCGCCATCGACCCGCAACACCGCCTCCCCGGCCTCGGGCCAGTCGGCGTGCATCGCCTCCAGGAGGTCGCGGGTCTGGAAGCCCACGCTTTCCAGCGCGGCGCGGGCGAGCTCTGCCGGGCCCGAGTTCCGCGTGAGCCCGAAGATCGCGCCCCGGCAGTCCGGCGCCCAGTAGGGCGCGCCGAGGCCGGTGAAGGCCGGGACGAGCACGACGCCGCTTTCGGCGTCCGCCGCCTCGGCCAGCGGCTGCGTCTGCTCGGCCTTGCGGATGAGTCTCAGCCCGTCGCGGAGCCACTGCACGACCGCGCCCGCGATGAAGATCGATCCCTCGAGCGCATAGGTCGTCCGCCCGTCCAGCCGCGCCGCGACGGTGGTGAGCAGCCGGTTGCGCGACGCCACCGGCGTCTCGCCCGTGTTGAGAAGCGCGAAGCAGCCCGTCCCGTAGGTGGATTTCACCATGCCGGGCGCGAAGCAGGCCTGGCCCATGGCCGCCGCCTGCTGGTCGCCCGCCACGCCGAGGATCGGGATCGCCCGCCCGAAGAGGTCCGCCCGCGTCTCTCCGAAATCGTCCGCGCAGTCGCGGACCTCGGGCAGCACGGCCTCGGGGATATCGAAGAGAGCGCAGAGCTCCGCGGACCATTCGCCCGCGTGGATGTCGTAGAGCATGGTGCGCGCGGCGTTGGTGGCGTCGGTCGCGTGG
>CAZPCU010000068.1:0-8513 GCA_964585075.1 uncultured Rhodobacterales bacterium | reverse complement strand
GACTGGTTGATGATCAGGGCCCCCTCCTGCGAGTAGCAGTTGAGGAGCATCGCCTCCGCCCCGCTCTCATCGACCTTTGAGAGGATGGAACGGAAGTCCGTGGTGTCCGGCGTGAAGGCCTCATCCACGACCACCTCGGCCCCGAAACTCTCGGCGAAGAACCGCGCCCAGTTGCCGCCCATGACGGCCGCGACCTCCGCGCCGCTCATGCCCGTGGCGCGCAAGCCTTCGGCGATGTTGTCGAAATCGCGATTGTCGCGGAACCAGCCGGGCATCGGCGGAAAGCCCGGGATGTCGGCACTGCCCTCGCCGAAGTCGGCCTTCTTCGTCCAGCGGCCGACCCGCATCCAGTCCACCACGCTGTCGGGCTGGTCCTGGCAGAGGTCCGAGCCGATGCCGACGCGCTCGATGCCCATCCGCTCGGCGGTGCGCGCGACCATTTCGCAGAACTCGGGCAAGGTGCAGTCGCCGCCGCCCTTCAGGTGATGGGGGTAGATCGAGAAGCCCAGCATCCCGCCACTTTGCGACAGGGCGTCGAGCACCCGGTCGGACTTGTTGCGAAGGGCGGGGTGCCAGCGCGCGGGGTTGGCGTGGGTGATGGCGATGGGGCGGGTGGAATGCTCGATCGCGTCGAGCGTGGAGCGTTCGCCGGAATGGCTCATGTCCACGACCATGCCCACCCGGTTCATCTCGGCCACCACCTCGCGGCCCATGCGGGTGATGCCGGCATCCTCGGCCTCGTAACAGCCCGTCGCCAGCAGCGACTGGTTGTTGTAGGTCAGCTGCATGAAGCGCAGGCCCAGCCGGTGCAGCACCTCGACAAGGCCGATATCGTCCTCGATGCAGCTCGGGTTCTGCGCGCCGAAGAAGATCGCCGTGCGCGCCGTCTGTTGCGCGAGCGCGATGTCGTCCGCCGTGAAGCCCTGGAAGATCAGGTCGGAATACTGCTCGAACCAGCGGTTCCACGCCTCGATGTTGAGCACCGTTTCACGGAAATTCTCGTGGTAGGTGATCGTCACATGCACCGCATCGACCCCGCCCGCGCGCATCTGGCGAAAGACCTTCCCGGACCAGTTGGCGTATTGCAGGGCGTCGATGCGGGGCGCGGTCATGCGGGCGCCCCCGGGTGGATGTAGGCGGTCTTGACCGTGGTGTAGAATTCCTCGGCATGGCGGCCCTGTTCGCGGGGGCCGTAGCTCGACGCGCCGCGCCCGCCGAACGGGACGTGATAATCGGTGCCGGCGGTGGGCAGGTTGACCATCACGCAGCCGGCCCGCGCGTTGCGGCGGAAATGCGTGGCGCGCGCGAGCGAGCGGGTCATGATCCCCGCCGTCAGCCCGAACGCGGTATCGTTGGCCATGTGCAGCGCCTCGTCGTAGCTGCCCGCCCTGAGGATGCAGGTGATCGGCGCGAACATCTCCTCGCGGTTGATGCGCATGGCGTTGTCGGTGCCCGCGAAGACGGCGGGGGCCATGTAGTAACCTTCCACCGGACGCTCCAGCCGCGTGCCGCCGCACAGAAGCTCGGCGCCCTCGGACTGGCCCAGCCCGATATAGTCGAGATTGCCGGCCAGTTGCGCCTCGCTCACCACGGGGCCGATCTGCGTGCCCTCCTCGAGGGCGTGGCCGACCCTGAGCGCCTCGGTGGCCGCGACCAGCTTTTCCACGAAGGCGTCGTGGACGCCGTCCTGCACGATGAGGCGCGAGGCGGCGGTGCATTTCTGCCCCGTCCCGCCGAAGGCCGCGTTCACTGCATGCGCCACGGCGAGGTCGAGATCGCAGTCGTCGCAGATGACCATGGGGTTCTTCGATCCCATCTCCATCTGGATCTTCGTCATGTTGGCCATTGCCGCCGCCGCGATGCGCCGGCCCACGGGCACCGAGCCCGTGAAGCTGATGGCGTCCAGCTGCGCGCTTTCGACAAGGCGCTGGCCGACCTCGCCCCCGGGCCCCATCACCAGGTTGAACAGGCCCTCGGGCAGGTCCTGCCGCGCGATGATCTCGGTCAGCGCCACGGCGCTTGCCGGGGTCTGGTTGGCGGGCTTCCAGATCACGGCGTTGCCGAAGGCGAGCGCGGGGGCGATCTTCCACGCGGGCGTGGCTATGGGGAAGTTCCAGGGGCTGATGATCGCCACCACGCCCACCGGTTCGCGGCGGACGTCGATCTCGATCCCCGGGCGGACGCTGTCGGCGGTGTCGCCGATCTGGCGCAGCGCCTCGGCGGCGAAATAGGTGAAGAACTGCCCGGCGCGATAGGCTTCGCCCTTGCCCTCGGCGAGCGGCTTGCCTTCTTCGCGGGCGATCATGGTGCCGATCTCGTCCGCGCGGGCCATGAGCTCCGTGCCGATGGCCATGAGCACGTCGTGGCGCTTCTGCGGGCCGGTCGCGCCCCAGGCCGGCTGCGCCGCGCGCGCCGCCGCGAGCGCCGCGTCGAGCGCTGCTGCGTCGGCCTGCGCGTAATGGCCGATCACGTCCGAGAGATCCGAAGGATTGCGGTTTTCCACGGTCCCTGCGCCGTCCTGCCATGCGCCTGCGATGAAATTGCGTGTTTCGTCGGTCATTCCTGTCCTTCTGCCGGGGCGGGGGCCTCAGGCCGCCGCGATCCGGTCCAGCAGCTCCTGCGGCACCGAGACGCCCTCGGCCTCGGTGCGCGCGCGATTGGCGGCGCGGCGCGCGCCGGGCAGGCGTGCGCCCTCCTGCGCGGTGATGCCCTGCGCCAGCCGCGTCATGGCGATGTCGAAGGCATCGCCGGCGAAGGCCGCCGGATCGACCGCGAGAAAGAACTGCCCGGTGCCCGGCGGCCCGCCCCTGGGGCCGGAAAAGGGGCTGGCGTCGAGGCCGAGATTGGCCCCGGCGAGGGCCGCGGCGAAGATCTCCACCATCAGCCCCGCGCCGAAGCCCTTCTGCCCGCCCGCCGGCCGCATCGACCCCGCGAGCGCGGCCTCGGCATCCTCGGTCGGGTTGCCCTCGGCGTCGAGCGCCCAGCCCGGCTCGATCTTCTCGCCCTGGCGCGCGCGCAGCACGATCTCGGACTTGGCGATCGCGCTCGCGGACTGGTCGATGACGAGACGGGCGCCGCCCGCGCCGTCGGGCACCGCGAGCGCGAAGGGATTGGTACCGATCACCGGGCGGTGGCCGCCGGTGGGGGCCATGGAGGCGGGCGCGTTGGTGAAGCAGAGCCCCACCAGCCCGTCCTCCGCCAGCCGCTCGGCGTGGTGGCCCAGCACCCCGCAATTGTAGGAGCGCGTCAGCGCCATCGCCGCCACGCCCTGTTCGCGGGCCGCGGAGATGAAGGCCGGCCAGCCCGCGTCGATCCCCGCATGGGCGAAGCCGTGCGCGGCATCCACCCGCACCGCGCCGGGGCGGGGTTGGCTGACCTGCGGTTCGGCGTCTCCCAGAACCTTGCCGCAGCGCAGATGCTCGGCATAGACCGGCACATACATCAGCCCGTGGCTGCGGATCCCGTCTCGTTCGGCCAGCCGGGTGGCGCGTGCGACCGGGGCTGCCTGCGCGGGCGCGGCGCCCGCGCGCGAGAGCGCCTCGTGCGCAAGGGTCTCGATACTGTCGAGGCTCAGATGCCGTTCCGTCACGCCGTCCTCTCTCTACGGTCTTTCGAGACTGTGAAGCGAGGGGAATAAGATCAATCGAATTTAACTTGAATTGAGTTCAGCAAGGCTGAATCATCGGGGCATGATCGGGATCACGTCCCTGCGGGTCTTCGTCCATGTCGCGGAATGCGGCAATATCCGCGACGCGGCGGCGCGGCTCTACCGCACGCCCTCGGCCGTCTCGATGACGCTCAAGCAGCTCGAGCAGGATCTCGGCGCGCCGCTCTTCGAAACCGACCGCAAGAGCCGGTTGACGACGCTCGGCGACAAGGTGTTCGCGATCGCGAAGGAGATGCTGCGCGAACATGACCGCGCGCTGGAGCGGATCGACGCCGCGGCGACGGGGCGACAGGGGCGACTGCAACTGGCGTCGGTGCCCTCGGTCGCGGCAGAGCTGCTGCCGCGGCTTCTGGCCGGCTTTCTC
Source organism: uncultured Rhodobacterales bacterium (assembly GCA_964585075.1). Lineage (GTDB taxonomy): Bacteria > Pseudomonadota > Alphaproteobacteria > Rhodobacterales > Rhodobacteraceae > Rhodosalinus. The sequence goes on along the minus strand of CAZPCU010000068.1, from coordinate 4,482 downwards.
GACGCGCGCCCCGGGCTCACGATCGAGCTCATCGATACCGACAGCCGTGGCGTGCAGGCTCTGGTGGCCGACGGGACGGTGGAGCTGGGGATCGCCGGACCGCCGGAGCCGTCTTCCGGGCTGAGCTTCGACACGCTGTTCCGGGATCCGTTCCGACTCGTCTGTCGGGCCGATCATCCGCTCGCCGGGCGCCGCGCGCCGCTGGACTGGTCCGACCTCGCCGGGGCGCGCATCATCGGCAACGACGCGGCGAAGGCGATCGCGGCCGAAGAGTGCCGCGCCCTTGTCGCGGCCTCGGTCCTCAAGGCCCGCAGCGTGATCTCGCTCCTGTCGCTGGTGCGCGCCGGGGCGGGGGTGACGCTGCTGCCCCGTCTGGCCACGGTTTCGCTGGACGCCGATCTGGTGGCGCTGCCAGTCGCCGACCCCGAGGCGGTGCGCGAAGTGGGGGTCATCCTGCGCGATGGGCGCAGCCCGAGCCCCGTCTGCCAAGCCTTTCTGGAGGTTCTTTCGGGGTCATGTCACGGCATCTCCTGACGGGACGATCCTGCTTCGTTCGAACGGGAGGACCAGACGCAGCCCGAGAATGCCGGATCTCCTGGCGCGCACAGCTTCGTTCGGACATGCACATGCCGCACCGCCTCGCGCATCGTGGTGTCGCCTGCTCTGGAGTGCCAGCGACAAGGCATCGCGCGCGCCGCTCAGAACACGATGCGAAAGGCGAATCCCGCGGTCGGGGCGGTATCGTAGTCCTGGCGGGAGATTTCGGCCCCCGAGGCATCGTAGAGGCGCAATTCGCCGCCGAAGTCGGCACCGGCGAAGACGTTCAGCGACACCGCCGGGTTGGGGCGCCATGCCAGCGACAGCACCACCGGAACGCTCCGGTCCTCGCCCACGCCGCCGGGCGCTGGTCCGGTGCCGTCGAGGCGAAACCGCAGTTTTTCGTATCGCGCGCCAAGGGACAGGCTGAACTCGTCCGTGACGTCGAAGCCGAGGCTCAGCCCCGGCCCCTGGGTCGCGCCCGGCGCAGTGCCGGTTCTCAGGTTCCAGCGGTCCGCGATCTGCCAATCCACCAGCAGGGCGGGAAAGACCTCCGCGTCATCCTCGAGTTGCGAAAACACGCCCAGAGCGGGACCGATGCTCAGGTCGTCGCCGACCTGCCAGGCGATCCCGGCAAACACGCCTCCGGTCAGCCCGTCCGAGGCGCTTGCCCCGGATTCGTAGTCCCAGCGCAGTTGCGGCACGACCAGAACCCGCGCCTCGTTTTCCAGCCGCCACGCAAGCGGCACCGCAAGTCGCAGGTCGTTGATGTCACCCCAGGGCGTGTTGCCCGGCAGGCTGAAGTCGTAATCAAGCCGCCCGGCGCTCGCGGTCACGCCCAGGGAAAACCCCGCGCCGTCGCGGTAGAGACCGCCTCCGCGCAGGAAGCTGCGGCTGGCCGAGAAAGACCCGCCTTCATCCAGGCCCGCATCGTCCTGATACACCACCAGACCGTCCGCGAAGCTCGACCAGCCGGACGGCGCGCCCTGCGCTGCCGCCTGTTCCCAGGGAAAGATCAGCGCCGACGCCAGCGCCAGGGCTGTTGGAAAAATCTTCACCGGTCATTCCCGAGCGCGTGTCATCGCGCGGCACCGTGCCATCCCGAGCGCCCCTTGGCAACGGCCCTGTCGAAAGACCCCGGTTCGACGCGGGGCAGGGCGGCGGATCGCCTGCCCGGATGATGGGGCGCAGGTCCTCGAGGTGGTTCAGGACAGGTCCCGGGAACATGCACCTGGCGGTGATCCTTTTCGCTATCGTCTCGCAACGTCCGAAACCTTCTGCACGAACGCGGCGTCGATGTCAGCCGCGTGCGGTGTCTTCAGTTCTTCGCCGGCGGTCCTGCCGGATGGCGCGGTCGCGGCGCCGCTCGGGGGACAGCGTGCCCGGCCCGGCAGGGCGTGCTGCACATCGTTCCGACGGCCCGCTGGGAAAACAGTCTGTCCATGGCTTCGCTCGTCCCTGACGATTGACAGAATCGTCTCGTGGACCATGCTGATGCGGCGATGCTGCTGCTGCAAACCCGCACGATGATTCGTGGGGTCCGGTTCGCCGTGCGCTTCTGCTAGGATGAACGAGTGCGCACGCGCGCGGCGTGCAGGACAGGATGTCGGAGCTCAAGTCGAATACCGAAATCAGGATGGGTTCCGACCGGTCGTTCGGGATCGTGTTCGCCGTCGTCTTCGCGATCATCGGGCTTCTGCCGCTCCTGCGCGGGGACGTCCGCTGGTGGTCGCTGGCCGTCGCGGCCGTTTTCCTGGGCGTCGCACTCGTCCGCGCCGCGTGGCTGCGGCCGCTGAACAGGCTGTGGTTCCGTTTCGGCCTGTTGCTGAACAGGGTGCTCGCGCCCCTCATCATGGGGCTGATGTTCCTGATAACCGTCGTGCCGATCGGGCTCGTCTTCCGGGTTCTCCGGCGCGATCTGCTCCGGCAGAAATTCGATCCGGAGGCCGAGAGTTACTGGATCGAGGTCACCTCCGAGCATCGGGCGCAATCCTCCATGCGCAACCAGTTCTGACCGCGAGGCGGTCGCCAATACGAGCGAAGTGGCGAGGAAAACATGGGTTTCATTCTTGAACTCTGGGATTTCATGAAGGTCCGCAAGAAGTTCTGGCTCCTGCCGATCTTCGTGGTGTTCGGGCTTCTGGGCGGGCTGATCGTTCTGACGCAGGGCACCGCCGTCGCGCCGTTCATCTACACGATCTTCTAGAATGACCGCGATCCTCGGCCTGTCCGCCTTCTATCATGACAGCGCGGCGGCGCTGATCATCGACGGTGAAATCGTCGCCGCGGCGCAGGAGGAGAGATTCACCCGCAAGAAGCACGACGCGGGCTTTCCTGCCAATGCGGTGGAATACGTATTGTCGGAGGGCAACCTTCGGCTTGCGGACATCGACCACGTCGCCTTTTACGACAAGCCGTTCCTGAAATTCGAACGGCTCATCGAAACCTATGTCGCGAACGCGCCAAGAGGTTTCAGGTCCTTCCAGATGGCCATTCCGGTCTGGATCAAGGAAAAGCTCTTTCAGAAGAACCTGCTGACCAAGGAGCTCAAGCGGTTCGACGAAGGCTTTTCCGGGCGCGAGAAGCTGCTGTTTTCCGAGCACCATTTCAGCCATGCCGCAAGCGCCTTCTATCCCTCGCCGTTCGACGAGGCCGTCGTGCTGACCCTCGATGGAGTCGGGGAATGGGCGACGACGACCGTTGCGATCGGCCGGGGTGGATCCCTGGAAATGCAGAAGGAGCTGCATTTCCCCCATTCACTCGGGCTGTTGTATTCCGCGTTCACCTATTACACCGGTTTCAGGGTGAATAGCGGCGAATACAAGCTCATGGGTCTCGCGCCCTACGGCGAACCTCGTTTCAAGGATCTCATCCTCGAGAACCTGATCGATCTCAAGGAGGACGGCACCTATCGGCTGGATCAGAGCTATTTCAACTACGCGACCGGCCTGACCATGACGAACGAGCGCTTCTCCGCGCTGTTCGGAAAGCCGGTGCGCAAGCCTGACAGCGAAGACCTGGAGCAGTTCCACATGGACGTCGCCGCGTCGATCCAGGCGGTGACCGAGGAGATCGTGCTGCGCATGACCCGGTCGCTGGCCAGGGAATACGACGGCCGGAATCTCTGTCTCGCGGGCGGGGTGGCGCTCAACTGCGTCGCCAACGGAAAGGTGCTGCGCGACGGCGCGTTCGAGAACATCTGGATCCAGCCGGCGGCCGGGGACGCGGGCGGAGCGCTCGGGGCGGCCTACGCCGCGCTCTACCAGGAACTCGGCGCCGAGCGGAGGCGAGACGGCAATGCCCGCGACGCGATGAAGGGGGCCTATCTCGGCCCCGCCTTCGCGCAGCCCGACATCGACGCGCGGCTCACGCGGTCGGGTGCCGTGTTCGAGACCTTGCCCGAAGACGATGTCATCGCCGTCGCCGCGGACGCGCTGGCCGAGGGCAAGGCGGTCGGCTGGTTCAACGGGCGGATGGAATTCGGGCCGCGTGCGCTTGGCGGCCGGTCGATCCTGGGCGATCCGCGCTCGGACTCGATGCAGAGACTGCTGAACCTGAAGGTCAAGTTCCGGGAAAGCTTCCGGCCCTTCGCCCCCTCGGTTCTGCGCGAGGACGTGGCGGAGTGGTTCGATCTCGACTGCGACAGCCCCTACATGTTGCTCGTGGCCGGCGTGCGAGAGGAACACCGGCGGAGGATGACCGAAGAGGAACAGGCGCTCTTCGGGATCGACAAGCTGAACGTCCGGCGCTCGGACATCCCGGCCGTCACGCACATCGACTATTCCGCCCGTATCCAGACGGTGCACGCCGACACCAATCCGCGCTATCACCGGCTCATATCCGCCTTCAGGGACCGCACCGGCTGTCCCATCGTCGTGAACACCTCGTTCAACGTGCGCGGCGAGCCGATCGTCTGCACACCGGAGGACGCGTTCCGCTGCTTCA
>CAZPCU010000067.1:5893-8597 GCA_964585075.1 uncultured Rhodobacterales bacterium | reverse complement strand
GCCCAGGCTTTCCAGCACCTCGAGCGTGGCGGGCAGATCGAGGATCGCCTTGGCGCCGGCGGCGACCACCGTCACCGGGCTCTGCGCCAGCTCCTGCAGGTCGGCGGAGATGTCGAGGCTCGTCTCCCAGCCCCGGTGCACCCCGCCGATGCCGCCGGTGGCGAAGACCCCGATGCCCGCCCGCGCGGCGGCGATCATGGTGGCGGCCACGGTGGTCGCCCCGGTGCCGCCCGCCGCCATGCAGGCCGCGAGATCCGCGCGGGAAAGCTTGGCCACCCCCTCGGTCTCCGCCAGCCGGACGAGCTCGGCGTCCGAGAGCCCGATCCTGAGCCGCCCGTCCAGCACGGCGATGGTGGCCGGCGTCGCGCCCGTCTCGCGGATCGCGGCTTCCGCCGCGCGGGCGAGGGCGAGGTTGCGCGGCCGGGGCAGGCCATGGCTCACGATGGTGCTTTCGAGCGCGACGACGGCGCGGCCCCCGTCCAGCGCCGCGGCCACCTCGGGCGCGATGTCGAGCGGTGTCATGGCGGCGTCTCTCCCGCGACGTGGACGGCGGCGGCCTCGAGCGCGCGCGCGAGCGCCGCCTCGTGGTCCGCGCCCGAGATTTCCGCGGCGATATGCGCCGCCATGAAGGCGTCCCCCGCACCGGTCACGCGCGTGACGAGCACCTCGGGCGGGCGGGCGACGGCGATGGCCTCCCGCGACGCGGCGCAGGCGGGCCGCGCGCCGTCCGTCACCACCACGCGGCGGGCGCCGCGGGCGAGAAGCGCGCGCGCCGCCGTCTCTGCGCTCTCGAAGGCCGCGCCCGCCAGGAGCTCGGCCTCGCCCCGGTTGAGATAGAGCGCGGCGCGGCCGTGGGAGAGGAAGGGCAGAAGCCGCTCGGCCTTTCCCGGCGAGGCGGGCGCCACGCGCAGGTCCGCCGCGGCGAAGGCGGGGTCGGTGGCGATGCGCTCGAGCAGCGCCTGGGTCAGGTTCCCGTCGAGCGCCACCGGCCCGGCCCAGGGCGCGGCCGCGCTGCCGAGCGGGCCCGCTGTCACGGGGCGCAGGATCTTGTCGCCCGCCGCCTCCAGCGAATGCGCGTCTGCGATGGCCGCGATGAGCCCGTTCGCGCCCTCGATCGCCATGTAGCGGTCGGTGGGCAGCTCCTCGGAGCGGTAGACATGGCCCGTGTCCAGCCCGAGCGCCGCGCACTCGGCGATCAGCGCCTCGCCATCGGCGTCCCGGCCCACCGCGCTCAGCAGCGTCGGGCGCAGGCCCAGCCGGGCGAGCGTGGCCGCGATGTTGAGCGCGACGCCGCCCGGCACGCGGGCGATGCGCCCCGGCATGTCGGCGCCGGGCGCCATGTGGTTCGCCGTGCGGCCGATCACGTCCCAGAGGACGGAGCCGATGCAGAGGATGTCGGGCGCGCGGGTCATGACGGCTCTATTGGCCGATGGCGCAGGCCCGCGCAAGCGCCGCCGCCGCCCCTTGCGCCGCGCGGCCGGAGGCGTTATGTGCGCGCCGTTCAATCCCGCAGGCAGGGGCCGGGCGGGCAGGGGAGACATCCCTGTTCGTCCACCGGTTGGGGCCGACGCCCTGAATTGCCCCTGCCCAGGCGAAACCGGAAAGGAAACGACGACATGGCTCTTCCCGAGTTCACCATGCGCCAGCTGCTCGAATCTGGCGTGCATTTCGGCCACCAGACGCAGCGCTGGAACCCGCGCATGGCGCCCTACATCTACGGCGCGCGCAACGGCATTCACATCATCGACCTGACGCAGACCGTGCCGATGCTGGACGCGGCGCTGAACGCGCTCCGCGAGACGGTGGCCAAGGGCGGCCGCGTGCTCTTCGTGGGCACGAAGCGCCAGGCCCAGCGGCCGATCGCCGAGGCCGCCGAGAAATGCGCGCAATACTACATGAACCACCGTTGGCTCGGCGGCACGCTGACCAACTGGCAGACGGTGAGCAAGTCGATCCACCGGCTGAAATCCATCGACGAGCAGGCCGAGGCCGGCTTCGAGGGGCTCACCAAGAAGGAGCGGCTCGGCATGGAGCGCGAGCAGCAGAAGCTCAACGACTCCCTCGGCGGCATCCGCGAGATGGGCGGGCTGCCCGACATGCTCTTCGTCATCGACGTGAAGAAGGAGGCGCTCGCCGTGGCCGAGGCCAACAAGCTCGGCATCCCGGTGGTCGCCGTGGTGGACACCAACTGCTCGCCCGAGGGCGTGGACCACATCATCCCCGGCAACGACGACGCCGCGCGCGCCATCGCGCTCTACTGCGACCTGGCGAGCCGCGCCGCGCTGGACGGGATGTCGGCGCAGCTCGGCGCCGCCGGCGTGGACGTGGGCGCGCTCGCCGAGACTCCGGTGGAGGAGGCGCTCGCCGAGGCCGGCGGCGAGGGGGCGCCGGCCGAGGAGCAGCAGCCCGCCGAGAGCTGAGCCGCGCGCGCCCCGGCGGGCCGCGCTGTCGCAAGACTGATACAGGGCGCGGCTATCGCGCCCTGACCGAGAGACCGAGCAAGGAGAAGCCGAAATGGCAATCACCGCTTCCCAGGTGAAAGAGCTGCGCGAGATGACCGGCGCGGGCATGATGGACGCCAAGAAGGCGCTGACCGAGACGGGCGGCGACATGGAGAAGGCCATCGACTGGCTGCGCACCAAGGGCCTCGCCAAGGCCGCCAAGAAATCGGGCCGGACCGCCGCCGAAGGGCTCGTGGCCGTGA
>CAZPCU010000067.1:2203-5883 GCA_964585075.1 uncultured Rhodobacterales bacterium | reverse complement strand
AGGTCGCGGACGGCAAGGGCGTCGCCGTGGAGGTGAACTCCGAGACCGACTTCGTGGCCAAGAACGCCGAGTTCCAGGACTTCGTGGCCAAGGTGGCCGAGGCCGCGCTCGACGCGGCGGACGTCGAGGCGCTCGCGGCGGCCGATCTCGGCGGCAAGACCGTGGCCGACACGCTGACCGACAAGATCGCCACCATCGGCGAGAACATGACGCTGCGCCGGATGGCGAAGGTCGAGGGGCCGATCGTCGTCTCCTACGTGCACAACGCCGCGGCCGACGGCATGGGCAAGATCGGGGTCCTCGTCGCGCTCTCCGGCGGCGGCGAGGCGTTCGGCCGGCAGGTGGCCATGCACATCGCCGCCGCCGCCCCGCAGGCGCTCGACGCCGAGGATCTCGACCCGGCGCTGGTGGAGCGCGAGCGGAGCGTGCTCACCGAGCAGGCCCGGGAGTCCGGCAAGCCCGAGCAGGTCATCGAGAAGATGATCGAGGGCCGCATGAAGAAGTTCCTGGGCGAGGTCACGCTTCTCGGCCAGGCCTTCGTCATCGACCCCGACAAGACCGTCGCGGAAGCCGCGAAGGACGCCGGTGCCGAGATCCTGGCCTACCGCCGCCTCGAAGTGGGCGAGGGCATCGAGAAGAAGGAAGAGGACTTCGCCGCCGAGGTCGCCAAGGCGGCCCAGGGCTGAGGCCCGGTTCCACGCAGGAACAGCTGAGGGCGGGTGCGGTGATCGCATCCGCCCTTTTCCCTTCTGGAGGAGAGGTGGAAGCGGCGCCGCCCCACGGCACCGCTTCCCGGGAGCTGCCCCGAATTTCGGGGATGAAGCAGGGACAGCTCCCGAAGGCCGCCTTCGGGCATGAAATGCGCCCGTCGAACGGCACCCGATCCCCCGGCCGGCGAACGAACGGCCCGGCCCCGTAATCGCGGGGGCGCGCGCCGCCCTTGGTTCCAGGCCCAACGGCCTCCACTCACGGAACGCGATCATCGTGCGGCATGCAGGCGCGCCTGGCTAGTCGGGAAATCCTGACCCGCCGGAAATATTTCACGAAACCATGGTCTTGCGCGTTATCCTTCGAGCACGAACATCTGGTGCTGGAACGCCGCCTTCAGGACGGCCTGCGCCGTCGTCTCCACGTCGAGCGCCTCGCGCGCAAGGCGCAGGTGCTTCTCGACGGTCGCGGGCGTGAGGCCCAGGATATCGGCGATGTCCTGGATGGTCTTGCCGTCGCCCACCCATTCCAGCACCTCGCGCTGGCGCGGGGTCAGCGTGCGGCCGGGCACGCTGCGGGGCAGGGTGAGGATCTTGAGATGGGCCACGTTGTTCATGACCATGATGTCGTCGCCGTGCCGGGCCCACACGTCGTCCACGTCGTCCTGGCTCATGCCTTCGCGGGCGGTGAGCGCGATCGCGCCCTTGGAGCGCTGCGTCACCGCCTTGAAGCTGATCGAGTAACCTGCGGTGACGCCCATGGACCGGTTGAACTCGATCACGCGCCGCTCCTGCCGCGTGAGCGCCTCGCGGTCGAGCATCTCGGCCAGGATCGACCAGCTGCACGCGCCTTCGTGCTCCAGCGCCCAGCGAACCATCGGCGCGTGGAAATACAGCCCTTCGCCGATGAAGACGTCGGTATAGGCGCGCGAGTGATTGGTGAGCAGGATGAAATCCGCCGGATCCCCGAGCGACGCGCCCGAGCGATAATAGGTGAAGCCGTAAAGCAGGCGGTCGAAGCCGTATTCGGCCATCTTGCTGGTGTGCAGATCCCAGAGCGCCTCGACGCTCGGGCTGTTCACGATCGCGCTCAGGTGTTCGCGGATCATGCGGCGTTTTCCTCCAGATGCGCGGCAAGCGCGTCGATCGCCATCACGTAGCCGAAGGGCCCGAAGCCCGCGATCTGGCCGAGCGCGACCGGCGCGATGTGCGAGCGGTGCCGGAACCGCTCCCGCGCGTGGATGTTGGAGAGATGCACCTCGATGGTGGGCAGTTCCACCGAGGCGATCGCGTCGCGGAGCGCGACGGAGCTGTGCGTGTAGGCGCCGGCATTGAGAACGATGCCCGCGCAATCCGTCCGCGCCTCGTGGATCGCGTCCACGAGCGCGCCTTCATGGTTCGACTGCTTCGCGGTCAGATCGAAGCCGCGCCGCGCGGCGTGCTCGGCGCAGCGCGCCTCGATCTCCGGCAGCGTGTCGCGGCCGTAGAGCTCGGGCTGTCGGGTGCCGAGCAGGTTGAGGTTGGGGCCGTTCAGAAGGAGAAGTCTGCTCATCGCCGGGGAGTATCCATCATCACGAGCGTGAATAGAAACAGAAAATCATGGCCATCGCGTGGCCTTTCCCGTCCCGGGATTATTTAACATAATATATATTATGCGCCATACGCCCATGTGCGGATCAGGCGCCCTTCACACGCTGCCATGCGTGGAAGAGCCGTGCGCCCGTTTCGTAATAGAGGCTTCGCAACGGGCTTCCCCTCTCGCCGTAGCGCGCCACCGGCACCACGGGCAGCCCTGTCTCGTCGCCGCTCAGAAGCGCGTGGGCGGCGGCCTGGCCGAACAGCGTGCCCGGCGCGATGCCGCGCCCGGAATAGCCGAACACGGCGAGCGCGCCCTGGGCCGGCCGCAGGATGCGCGGGACGTGATCGGCGGTGACGGAGATCCAGCCGGCCCAATCGTGATCGAAGCGCGCCTCTGCGAGCCCGGGAAAGAGGCGGGCGAGCTTGCGGCGCGCCCAGCCGTGGTGGAGCGCCCTGCCCCCGTGCTCCGGCAGGCCCATCGCGCCCAGGATCAGGCGCCCACCCGCGTCGCGCCGGAAGGAGGTCATCACGGTGCCGGTGTCCCAGCACCCCTCGCCGTCCGGCAGAAGCGATGCGCCCTCGGACGCGCCGAGCGGCGCGGTGGCGAGCTGGAAATAGCTGAGCCGCGCCGTCTCGGGCATGGAGAAGCCGGGAAACGGCAGATGATAGGCGTTCGTGGCGATGAGAAGTCTCGGCGCGGACAGGACGCCGCGCGGCGCCGCCAGACGCCAGGTACCGTTTTCCTTGGTGATTCCCGTGACTTGCGATTTCTCGTGCAGGCTGGCGCCTCGCTCTCGCGCGGCGCGCGCCAGGCCGCGCGCGTAGGCGAGCGGCTGCACCGTGCCGGCGCGCGGATCATGCAGCGCGCCGCACAGCCCCTCGGCGCCCGTGCGCGCGGCGGTTTCCTCGGCGTCGAGCAACCGGACGGGCGCACCCGTCGCTTTCAGCTGCCTTGCCCGGCGGCGCAGCTCCTCGAGCCCCGAAGGCGCATGGGCGCAATGCAGCGTGCCCGCCCGGACCGGCTCGCAGGCGATGCCGTGCGCCTCGGACAGGCCGAAGACGAGGTCCGGCGCGCCGGCGAGCGCCGCGTTGAACTGCGCCCCGGCGGCGTCGCCGAGCGCAGCCATCACGTCCTGCGGCGGCAGCCAGAGCCCGGCGTTGACCAGCCCGACATTGCGGCCCGACCCGCCATGGCCGATCCGTTCCGCCTCCAGGAGGACGACATGCGCGCCCTGCCCCGCGGCCTCCAGCGCGGCGGCCGCGCCGGTGAACCCGCCGCCGATGATGGCGAGATCCGCCTCCACCATGCCTTCGAGGGGCGGCGCGTCGAGCGGCGACTCGGCCGAGGTCTGCTTCCATAGGTTGCGCACAGGTCCCTCCCGGCAAGCGGTGCGG
>CAZPCU010000067.1:0-2193 GCA_964585075.1 uncultured Rhodobacterales bacterium | reverse complement strand
CCCGATCATCCGCCCGCGCTCAAGACCCCGCGCCACACGGGCGAAAATCGCGCAAAGCATGAAATGATGAAAGCAAGGCTTTGCAATCACGTCGGAAAGTGGCGTTTCTCCTCAATCAGCCGAGCGCGTAGCCGGCCCCCCGCACCGTGCGCAGGGGATCGGGCCCGCCATGCTGGCAGAGCGCCTTGCGCAGGCGCCCGATATGCACGTCCACCGTCCGGGTATCCACATAGATGTCCCGGCCCCAGACACGGTCCAGCAGCTGCTCGCGCGTCCAGACGCGGCCCGGCTTTTCCATGAAGGTGGTCAGAAGGCGGAACTCCGTCGGGCCGAGCTTCAGCGGCTTGTTGTCCCGGAAGACCTTGTGCGTCTCCGAGTCGAGCAGGATATCCTCGAAGACGAGTTGCTGGCCCACGGTGGCCGGGCGCGTCCGGCGCAGCTGCGCGCGCACCCGCGCCATGAGCTCGACCACGGAATAGGGCTTCACCACGTAGTCGTCCGCCCCGGTCTCGAGGCCGCGCACGCGGTCCACCTCCTCCGAGCGGGCGGAGAGCATGATGACGGGGACGCTCCGCGTCTCGGGGCGGGATTTCAGCCGGCGGCAGACCTCGATGCCAGAGACGTTGGGCAGCATCCAGTCCAGCACGATGATGTCGGGGGACTGTTCCTCCACGACGAGCAGCGCCTCTTCCCCGTTCGCGGCGCGCGCGACACGGAACCCTTCGGCCTCCAGGTTGTAGGAAAGAACCTCACGCTGCGCGGGTTCGTCCTCGACGACCAGCACCATGGGTTGATCGGCGGGCATGGGCTCAGTCTCCGGCCTCTGTGTCCGTGCTCCCGGGCGTGGGCGAGAATTTCGGGTCCAGCGAGGTGCGATCGGCCTTGGGGCGCTGGTCTTCCGGCATGTCGCCCGTGACGAGGAAGATCACCTGCTCGGCGACCGAGGTGACGTGGTCGCCCATGCGCTCGATGTTCTTCGCGATGAAATGCAGATGCATGCAGGCGGTGATGTTCCGCGGATCCTCCATCATGAAGGTGAGGAACTCGCGGAAGAGCGCGTTGTACATCTGGTCCACGTCGCGGTCGCGCGAGATCACGTCGGCCGCGAGCGCGGCGTCGCGCTGGATGTAGGCGTCGAGCGCGTCCTTGAGCATGAGCTCGACCTCCCGCGCCATCCGCCGCAGCGCAGAAGGCGCGCCCTCGATGTCGTGCATCTGCAGGAGCACCGTGGTGCGCTTGGCCATGTTCTTCGACAGATCGCCGATCCGCTCGAGGTTGCCCGCGATCTTCATCACGGAAAGGATCACCCGAAGGTCCACGGCGGTGGGCGCGCGAAGCGCGATGACGCGCCCGGACTCGTCGTTGATCTGCTGTTCGAGCGCGTCGATGGCGGCGTCGCCCGCGCGCACCTTCTCGGCCATCTCCTCGTCCCGGCTCTCGAGCGCGGTGGCGGCGCCCATGATGGCGGCCTCCACCAGCCCGCCCATCTTCATGATCCGGGCCTGGATGGCTTCGAGATCGCGGTCGAAGACCGATGCGATATGGGGACCTTCTGGCATGGTCATGGGATCATCCAATCCGGCCGGTGATGTAGCTTTCCGTCCTCGGATCTTCGGGGTTCGTGAAGATCTGGCCGGTCTCGCCGAATTCGACAAGGTTGCCGAGGTGGAAGAAGGCCGTCTTCTGGCTGACGCGCGCGGCCTGCTGCATGGAGTGGGTCACGATCACCACCGAGTAGTCCTGGCGCAGCTCGTCGATGAGTTCCTCCACCTGCCCCGTGGCGATCGGGTCGAGCGCCGAGCAGGGTTCGTCCATCAGAAGCACTTCCGGCGCGGTCGCCACGGCGCGGGCGATGCAGAGGCGCTGCTGCTGACCGCCCGAGAGTCCGGTGCCCGGCGCGTCGAGCCGATCCTTCGCCTCGTCCCAGAGCGCGGCACGGCGGAGCGATTTCTCCACGATCTCGTCGAGCTCGGCCTTCGACTTCGCCAGCCCGTGGATTTTCGGTCCGTAGGCCACGTTTTCGTAGATCGACTTCGGGAACGGGTTCGGCTTCTGGAACACCATGCCCACCTTGGCGCGAAGCTGCACCGGGTCCACCTGCTTGTCGTAGATGTCCTCGCCGTCGAGCAGGATCTCGCCCTCGACGCGGGCGACGTCGATCGTGTCGTTCATCCGGTTCAGGCAGCGCAGGAA
>CAZPCU010000066.1:0-8683 GCA_964585075.1 uncultured Rhodobacterales bacterium | reverse complement strand
GACGCTGGAGCCGATGCTGGAAGGTATGGCCGAGGACACCGGCAAGGACGGGTCCACCCGCGCGCTGCTGGCCTGGCTGAGGGGGTAGGGCGGCGCCGCGCGATTGGGCTTGAACAGGGGCCGGACGCGGTGCTATCTCCTCGCGCGCGGCGGGTATGATGTAATGGTAGCCTGTCAGCTTCCCAAGCTGAACGCGCGGGTTCGATTCCCGCTACCCGCTCCAAGACCGGCCCCGGATCTTTCCCAAGACATGACGGAGGACGGATGCGCGCGCCCTGACATGCCGCGTCTGCGAAGACCCTGCGCGCCAAGGCGTGGGCAGCGGGTCTTTCGCGCTGCGTCCGCGCAACGACCAGATGGGGCGCGGCCTTCGCAGGCATCGCCGGTCGCCCTTCAGACCTGGGCGCGCAGCCGGGTGCGCAGCGCCACGATCCGCTCGGCCACGCCGGGCGTGGGCGGGCCCTCGCGCGGCGCGTCCCGAAGCGTGGTGAACCAGTGCTCCGGCGGGTTGCGGCCCAGCCGGTGCGTCCAGCGCAGCCCGCGAAGCACCTCTTCGGCCCCGGGCGGCAAAAGATCGGGAATCTCGTGGCCCGCAAGCGTGGCCCAGACCGAGGCCCAGGCGCGCCCCACGGACCACGGGTTGTAGCCACCGCCGCCCAGCACGATCATCCGGGGCGCCAGCGGGCGGAGCGCGCACACCGCCCGCACATGGGAGCGGTTGGACCAGGCGAGGCGCGAGAGCGGATCCTCCGCCACCGCGTCGGCCCCGCATTGCAGAACGATGGCCTCGGGCCGATGCCGGGCGACGGCGGGCAGGATCACCTCGTCGAGCGCGCGCGCGAAATCCCCGTCATGGGCGCCGCGCGGCAGGGGCAGGTTGAGGGCGACTCCGCCCGCCCGGTCATCCAGCGTGCCGGTGAAGGGCCAGCGCCCCTCCTCGTGCGTGGAGACGAGAACCATGCCTTCCACCCCGGCGAAGGCGGCCTCCACCCCGTCGGCGTGATGGGCGTCGATGTCCACGTAGGCGAGGCGGGCAAGCCCGAGCGCACGCAGGCGCGAGAGCGCCAGCACCGGATCGTTCAGGTAGCAGAACCCGGCGGCGCGGTCGGCCATCCCGTGATGCGTGCCCCCGCCCGGGTTGTAGACCGCGCCGCCCCCGGCCACGAGCTCGGCCGCCAGGAGCGAGCCGCCGGCGGCGGTGGCCGGGCGGCGGAACATCTCGGGGAAGACGGGGTTGGAGAGCGTGCCGAGCCCGTGGCGCGCGCGGGTCGCCGCGTCCACGGTCTGCGTCTGCTCCGCGCGTGCGAGCGCGGCCACGTATCCCGTCGTGTGAAAGGCGGTGAGCGCCGCGGGCCGCGCGCGCGGGCTTTGCCGGAACTGGCCCGGCGCGAACCAGCCGAGGCGCCGCGCGAGATCGGTGACGGTGGGCACCCGCGGCACGCGCAGCGGGTGGTGCGGGCCGTAGCTCGACCCGCGGTAGATCTCGGAGCCGATGAAGAGCGGCGCGTCCATGCCCGCCATCCTAGCGCGGCGACGGCGCGGGGCGAGCGCGGGGCGTCTCCCCTGATCCCCTACCCCTCCGCCTTCTCGGCGAGGTCCAGCCATTCCTCCTCGGCCGCGGCGAGCCTTTCCTGCCGCGCGGCGAGCGCCTCGGTGGCCTTGGCGAACTTCACGGGCTCGCGCGTGTAGAGCTCGGGATCCGACAAAAGCGCCTCCAGCTTGCCGATCTCCGCCTCGAGGCGGGCGATCTCGTCGGGCAGCGCCTCCAGGCGGTGCTTCTCGGTGAAGGAGAGCCTCGCGGCGGAGGACGTGCCACCGCCATCCTTGGGCTTCCCGGCGGTCTTCCCGGGTTTCGCCCGCTCCTTCTGCCCGCGGGTTTCGGGCGCGAACGGGTCGCCGCCCCGCTGCGAGACATAGTCCGACCAGCCGCCGGCATAGACCGTCGCGCGCCCGTCGCCCTCCATCGCGACGGTGAGGGTCGCCACGCGGTCGAGGAAATCCCGGTCATGGCTCACCAGCAGCACCGTGCCGTCGTAGCCGTCGAGACGCTCCTGCAGCAGGTCGAGCGTCTCCACGTCGAGGTCGTTGGTGGGCTCGTCGAGCACGAGGAGGTTCGATTCCCGCGCCATGAGCTTCGCCAGCAGGAGCCGCGCCCGCTCGCCCCCCGAAAGCGCGCGCGCGGGCGCCCGCGCCTGGCGCTCGTCGAAGAGGAAATCCTTCAGGTAACCCACCACGTGGCGGGGCTGGCCCCGCACCATGATCTGGTCGGCCTGGCCGGAGACGCGCATCTCCGGATCGCCGGTGAGGTTCTCCCAGAGGGAGGCGTCGGGATCGAGGCGCGCGCGGCCCTGGTCGAAGACCGCCGGCACGAGGTTGGTGCCGTGCCGCACGCGGCCCGAGTCGGGGTTTTCCTCGCCCATCAGGATCCTGAGCAGGGTCGTCTTGCCCACGCCGTTCGGCCCGACGAAGGCCACCCGGTCCCCGCGCAGGATCCGGAGCGAAAGATCGCGCAGGATGGTCTTGCCGTCGTAGCTCTTGGAGATGCCCTCGGCCTCGATCACCCGGCGGCCCGAGGCCGGCCCGGAGTCGAGCGCCATGGCCGCCGTGCCGGGGCGGCGGATCATCGCCGCGCGTTCCTCGCGGAGCGCGGCGAGGGCCCGCAGCCGGCCCTGGTTGCGCTTGCGCCGGGCGCTGATGCCTTCCACCGCCCAGCGCGCCTCGGCGCGGATCTTGCGCTCCATCTTGTGGCGCGCCTGATCTTCCTCTTGCCAGACCTTGTCCCGCCAGGCCTCGAAGCCGCCGAAGCCCACCTCGGCGCGGCGGACCTGCCCGCGGTCGATCCAGAGGGTGGCGCGCGCCAGCGCGTTCAGGAAGGCGCGGTCGTGGCTGATGACGACATAGGCCTTGCGCGTGGCGGAAAGCTGCGCCTCGAGCCAGCGGATCGCCGCGATGTCGAGATGGTTCGTCGGCTCGTCGAGGAGCATGAGCTCTGGATCCTCCGCCATGAGCCGGGCGAGCGCGGCGCGGCGCCGCTCGCCCCCCGAGGCGGCGGCGATCTCGCGCGCGGGATCGAAGGCGAGCCCCTCGGCGGCCTGCTCCACGCGGTACTCCTCGCCCGGGTCCAGGCTCGCGGCGGCGAAATCGCCGAGCGTGGCGAAGCCCGACATGTCCGGGTCCTGCTCCATGTAACCCACGCCGATACCCGGCGGCACGATCCGCGCGCCCGCGTCCGGGTCCACGAGCCCCGCCATCACCTTGAGAAGGGTGGACTTGCCGGACCCGTTCCGCCCCACGAGCGCGAGCCGGTCCCCGGGATGCACGACGAGGTCGAGATCGGCGAAGAGGGGCTCTCCCCCGAATCCGAGGGAGACGCCCGAGAGTTGCAGGAGCGGTGCCTTGGCCATGTCGCGCAGCTAAGCGCGGCGCGCGGGAAGGTCAACGCGGGCGGCTATCCCGCAACGGCGCGGAGAAGCCGCTTGCGCGCGGGCGGCATGGCGCCGATCTCGAGTCCGGTGAAGACGTGGAGCGTGTTCATGTGGTCGTCCACCACCGCGTGATCGCTGACCCAGCCGCCCATAAGCAGGTAGCTCTTCAGGAGCGGCGGCATCCGCAGCATGGCCTCGCGGGCGTCGGGCTTGCGCAGACGCAGGCGCTGCGCGAAGCGGAAGACGTTGGGCGCCTTGACCCGCGGCAGCCAGCGTTTCGGCGCGAGGTGGCGTTCCTTCAGCATGGCGAAGGCGTCCAGGTAGCGTTCGGCGTCGGTGCCCTCGAAGGAGGCGCAGCCGAACAGCAGATCGACCCCGGCCTCGTCCACGTATCGGGTGAGCGCGCCCCAGGCCACGCGCAGGATGTCCGGATCCTGCACGCTCGGGTGGACGCAGAATCGCCCCATCTCCACGAGGCGCCCCTCATAACCCTCGAGCGCCGAAAGCTCGTAATACTGCGCCGAATAGCTGCGCGATATGTCCCGCCCGCTGGTGAGAGGCAGGATGCGGAAGCAGCAGACGAGCCTGCCGCCGCGCGCCTCCTCCACGAGGACATGGGTGCACATATCGTCGAACGCGTCGCTGTCCGTTCCGCCGGGATCGGCGCCGACCCTGCCGGCCGAGAAAGCGAGATAACGCAGCCTCTGCGCCTGCCGCAGGTCCTCGGCGCTTTCGGCGGCGCGGGCGCGGTAACGCCCCTTGGTCAATGCGATCATGGCGTGCCTCGCCGGCGATTTCGCATGCCTCTCCATGCTACGGGCGGCGCGTCCCGCAGGCAAGCGCGACGGCGCCGCGACGGAACCGGGGCCACGCCGCTAGTCGATGAAATCCTCGGCCGCGAAGGACCCGATCCGGCGCAGGAGCTGACGCAGGAAGCCGACGCTGCCGCCGCTCTCGGTGACGCGGCGGTTGAGCGTCACCACGCGCCCGTCCTCGAGGCCGAAGCGCTCGATGTTCCGGACGGTGCCGGTATCGTCGAAGCTGATCGCGAGCACCTCGCGACTCACCTCCTCCGGTTCGCGCCAGCCGAACTGGCGCACGCGGCTCTCGACGAAGTAGAAGCCGCTCGCGTCGGCGAGGCCGGCGGTGCTGGGCGTGCCGACCGTCTCGGCCACGGTGTCGCGCGTGTCCACTCCGACGACGATGGCGTCCAGGGATTCCTCGGGCGGAATGTAGCCATGCGTGCGGTACTGCGCGCTGCACGCGGACAGCCCGGACAGCGCCACCGCCACGACGGCGGCTCTCAGCCCGAATGTCCTAAGCCTCATCGCGGCCCTCTTGTGTTGCCTGTCCGTGGCACTTATCCCGCTTAGCGAAGGAACGCCAGCCGTTCAAGCGGAGGAGTATCGCCGCGCATGACCGAACCCGGGCCGAAAGGCCGCCCCTCTCCCACGACGCTTCGCCTCGCCGATCTGCCGCAGACGGGCCCGACACCCTTCTCGATCGAGCCCGATGCCGAGACACGCCGCCGGATCGCCGAGACGCTGGGGATCGACGCAGTCCGCAAGCTGCGCTTCTCGGGCACGCTGGCGCCGGAGGGCCGCCGCGACTGGCGGCTGGCCGCCGAGCTCGGCGCCACGGTCGTGCAGCCCTGCGTTCTGACCCTCGCGCCCGTGGTCACACGGATCGACACCGCGGTGACCCGGCGCTACCTCGCCGATCTCGCGCCGCCCGGGCCCGGGACGGAAGTCGAGATGCCCGAGGACGACACGGCGGAGCCCCTGCCCGAAGAGGTCGATCTCGCGGCCGTGATGACCGAGGCGCTGGCGCTGGCCCTGCCAGATTACCCGCGCGCGCCGGATGCCGAGCTTCGGCGCGCGCGCGCCACGCCGCCCGGCGCGGAGCCGCTCTCGGACGAGGACACGAAACCCTTCGCGGGGCTGCGCGACAAGCTGCGCGGAAAGGAGTGAGGGGGCGCAAGGCCGCCGCTCGGAGAAAGCCCTTGCACGGCGGAGGATTCGCGGTATTTTCGCGCCTTCATCCGGATTTGGGGTTGCCCTCCGGGCGCGTTCGCGGCTAAGCGCCGCATCACGCCCCGTGCGCGTGCCCCGCGCGGCCTTGACCGCGCCGACTGTCACAAACAGAGAACCGAGGTCTGCCATGGCCGTTCAACAGAACAAAGTATCCAAGTCGCGCCGCAACAACCGGCGCGCGCACGACGCGCTCGTCGCGGCGAACCCGAACGAATGCCCGAACTGCGGCGAGCTGAAGCGCCCGCATCACGTCTGCGCCTCCTGCGGCCATTACGCCGACCGCGAAGTGGTGGCGATGGCCGAAGAGGTGGACCTCGACGAGGACGCCGCCTGAGGAAAGCCGCACGGGCCCCCGGATGAGCGAGCGCCAGCAGCACCAGCGCGGGGGCACGCCCTCCACGGTCATAAGCGTCGATGCCATGGGCGGGGACCGCGGCCCGGCGGCGGTGGTGGCCGGGCTGGCCCGCTCGGCGAGGAAGAACCCCGACATCCGGTTTCTTCTGCACGGTCCCGGCGACGAGCTGCAACGACTCATCGACAAGCGCCGCCTGACGGAGCTTTGCGAGGTCCGCCACGCCGAGGACGTGGTGCGGATGGAAGACAAGCCGAGCCAGGTGATGCGCCAGGGCAAGGGCACCTCCATGTGGTCCGCGATCGAGGCGGTGCGGAACGGCGAGGCGCGCGTGGCGGTGAGTTGCGGCAACACGGGCGCGCTCATGGCGCTTTCCATGGTGCGGCTGCGCAAGCTCGAAGGCGTGAACCGGCCCGCGATCGCGGTGCTCTGGCCCTCGCGCAACCCGCAGGGCTTCAACGTGATGCTGGACGTGGGCGCCGACATCCGGGCGGACGCGCGCGATCTGCTTCAATACGCGCTCATGGGCGCCTCCTACGCCCGGAACGGCCTCGGCATCGGCCGTCCGCGCATCGGGCTTCTGAACGTGGGCACCGAAGAGCACAAGGGCCGGCCGGAACTTCGGGAGGCACATGAACTCATCGCCGCGAACGCGCCCGGCGCGGCCTTCGACTTCGTGGGCTTCGTCGAGGGCGGCGACATTCCCGGCAAGCGCGCCGACGTGATCGTGACGGACGGGTTCACCGGCAACGTCGCGATCAAGACCGGCGAGGGCACGGCGCAGCTCATCGGCGACCTGCTGCGCGAGGCGTTCCGCTTCTCGCCGCTCTCGCGGATCGCCTCGCTTCTGGCCTATACCTCCCTGCGCCGCCTTCAGAAGCGGATCGACCCGCGCCGGGTGAACGGCGGGGTCTTCCTCGGGCTGAACGGCACGGTGGTGAAATCGCACGGCTCGGCCGACGCCACCGGCGTCTCGGCGGCTGTGAAGCTGGCGTTCCAGCTGGCGCAATCGGGCTTTTCGGACCGGCTCGCGGCGCGGGTGGCCTCGGCCAGCGCGCCCGGGCTCCCGCAGCCTGCGGAAGACAGGAACGGAACACACGGATGACGTCACGCGCGATCGTCAGGGGCGTCGGCCACTACCTCCCGGAACGGGTCGTCGAGAACGCCTGGTTCGAGAGCTTTCTCGACACCTCCGACGAGTGGATCCGCGCCCGCTCGGGCATCGAGCGCCGCCATTTCGCGGCCGAGGACCAGACGACGGCGGAACTTGCGGCCCGGGCCGCCCGCGCCGCGCTCGAGGACGCGGGTCTCGCGGTGTCCGACATCGACGCGATCATCGTCGCCACCTCCACGGCCGATTTCACCTTTCCCTCCGCCGCCACGATGGTGCAGGCCGAACTGGGCATGACAGCGGGCTTCGCCTTCGACGTGCAGGCCGTCTGCGCGGGCTTCGTCTTCGCGCTGGCCAACGCCAACGCGCTCATCATGTCGGGCCAGGCGCGGCGCATCCTGGTGATCGGCGCCGAGACCTTCTCGCGGCTGATGGACTGGGAGGACCGCTCGACCTGCGTCCTGTTCGGCGACGGCGCGGGCGCGCTGGTGCTCGAGGCCGCCGAGGGCGCGGGCAGCCCGGCCGACCGCGGCATCCTCTCCGCCGACCTGCACTCGGACGGGCGGTTCCGCGACATCCTCTACGTGGACGGCGGCGTCTCGACGGGCAGCACGGGGCATCTGCGCATGCTCGGCAAGGAGGTGTTCCGCCACGCCATCGAGAAGCTCGCCGACACCGCCCACCGGGCGATGGACAAGGCCGGCGTGACGTCTGCCGACGTGGACTGGGTGGTGCCGCACCAGGCCAATATCCGCATCATCCAGGGCACCGCGAAGAAGATGCAGCTGCCCATGGACAACGTCGTCGTCACCGTGCAGGACCACGGGAACACCTCGGCCGCGTCGATCCCTCTGGCGCTCTCGGTGGGGCGCGACCGGGGCCAGATCGGCGAGGGCGATCTCATCGTGACCGAGGCGATCGGCGGGGGGCTCGCCTGGGGCTCGGTGGTGCTCCGCTGGTAGGCTCCGGGCGGGCGCCGCTGCACCGCCGCACAAGCCGTTGATATTGACTCGGAAATTTTCCTGGCCCTATGGTCCTTGCGTCAGGACAGGAGGGCGGCATGGGCCAGAGAACACTCACCCGCATGGATCTCAGCGAAGCCGTCTTCCGCGAGGTGGGGCTGTCGCGCAACGAGTCGGCGCAGCTGGTGGAGAGCGTGCTCTCCCACATGTCGGACGCGCTGGTGCGGGGCGAGCAGGTCAAGATCTCGTCCTTCGGGACCTTCTCGGTGCGCGAGAAGGCGGCGCGGATCGGCCGCAACCCGAAGACCGGCGAGGAGGTTCCGATCCAGCCCCGCCGCGTGCTGACCTTCCGGCCCTCGCACCTCATGAAGGATCGCGTGGCGGCCGGCAACCGGCGCTGAGGGCGGGCGCATGGCCACCAAGTCGCCCGACGCGTTCCGCACGATCAGCGAGGTGGCCGAGTGGCTCGAGACCCCGGCCCATGTGCTGCGCTTCTGGGAAAGCAAGTTCGCGCAGGTGAAGCCGGTGAAGCGCGCGGGCGGCCGGCGCTACTACCGCCCGTCCGACATGGCCCTCATCGGCGGGATCAAGACCCTGCTGCATGACGAGGGCATGACCATCAAGGGCGTGCAGAAACTGTTGCGCGAGCAGGGCGTGAAGCATGTCGCGTCCTTCTCCCCGCCGCTGAACGGCCAGGAGGCCGAGGCGGCGCCGGAGCCCGCGGCGGAGGGCGCGCGGGTGGTGCCCTTCCAGGCCCAGGGCGGGCCGCGGCGCCCGAGCGGCCCGGTGGAGGACGCCGA
>CAZPCU010000065.1:0-8688 GCA_964585075.1 uncultured Rhodobacterales bacterium | reverse complement strand
TGGGGGCGATCTCGGCGGCGGTCTTGGAACTCGCGATGACCACGGGCACGCCCGCGCGGGAGAGCCGCTCCAGCAGGGGCCGGGCCGGCGCGGCGCCGTAGCTCTCGTGATCGAGCAGCGTGCCGTCGAGATCGGTGAAGATCGCAAGGTCCGGAGGCGGCATCGAGTTTCCCTTCGCGCCGCCACGTTAGCGCGGCCCGCCGGGCCTGGCGAGGCGCTGCCGCGCCCGAATGGCCAAGAGATTTGATCGGGATTGACGAATCCGACGATTTCGCTCAGCTTCGGTCATGTCCGGGCTCGGCGGGGGGCGGAGGACCGGAACGGAGAAGGGAATGAACGAAGGCAACAGGCACATCTGCCGGACCGCGCGGCAGGCGCAGGGGGACGCATGATCGTCTGCCACTGCATGACCATCACGGAAGACGAGATCCGCAAGGCCGTGGACTGGATGCGCGCGTCCGACCCGGAAACGCTCATCACGCCAGGCAAGATCTACCGTGCGCTCGGCAAGAAGGCCGACTGCGGGGGCTGCCTGCCGCTCTTCATCGACACGATGGAGAAATGCGGCAGCTTGCAAGTGCCGGCGGAGATTTGCAATCTGAGGCAGGCACCAGCTGAAGGAGACAGGCGTGAAGGGCGAAGAGAAGGTCATCGAGTATCTGAACAAGGCGCTGCGCAGTGAACTGACGGCCGTCAATCAGTACTGGCTGCATTACCGTCTGCAGGAGGACTGGGGCTTCGGGCGGCTGGCCAGGAAGTCCCGCGAGGAAAGCATCGAGGAGATGCACCACGCCGATCGCCTGATCGAGCGCATCATCTTCCTGGAAGGCCATCCGAATCTCCAGAAGCTGGACCCGCTGCGCATCGGCCAGACCCTGCGCGAGACGCTGGAATGCGATCTCGCCGCCGAGCACGAAGCCCGCACGCTCTACATCGAGGCGCGGGAGCATTGCGCCAGCGTCGGGGACTACGTGACGAAGGATCTCTTCGACGAACTGATCGCCGACGAGGAAGGGCACATCGACTTCCTCGAAACCCAGCTCGATCTCTTCGACAAGATCGGCGAGGAGCGCTACGGCCTCCTGAACGCGGTGCCGGCCGACGAAGGAGAGTGACCGGGCCGCGCGGTTCGGCGTGACCCGGGCCACACACAGGTGATACACCCGGGGCCGACTCGCAAGGCCCCGGAACCGGCATGGCTTCAACCGACGATCAGGACGGCGCCCGCGCCGAACCTCTGCACTTCGAGGACGATCCCGGGGCGAGTCGCGCCAAATGGGTGGCGTCGGCGCTCGTCGTCGCGCTCGTCGCCTGGATGGGCAGCGGCTACGTCCTGCCGGGGCCGGAGGACGGGGAGGCCGAGGCGCCGCGGCGCAGCATGGAGCCCGAGCCGGTCCGCGTGGCGGTGCGCAGCTCGCGCGCCGAACCCGTGACGCAGGTCTTCGTGGCCGAGGGCGAAGCGATGCCCGAGCGCGACACGGACGTGCGCGCCGAGACGTCGGGCAGCGTCGCCGAGGTTCCGGTGGGCAAGGGCGCGCATGTCCGGGGCGGCGAGGTCATCGCGCGCATCGCGCCGGCCCAGCGCGAGGCGGACGTCGAGCGCGCCCAGGAGGAGCTCGCCCGGGCGCGTCGGGAATACGAGAACGCCGGGACCCTTCTCGAGCGTGGCGTCGCCACGGTGGACCGCGTGGCCGAGACGCGCGCCGCGCTCGCGGCCGCCGAGGCCCAGGTCGCCGCCGCGCGGGAGGCGCTCCGGGACACGGCGATCCGCGCGCCGTTCGACGGCCGTCTCGAGGCGCTCTCGATCGAGAGCGGGGAGTACGTCCAGGCCGGCGCGGCGGTGGCCCGCGTCGTCGATCTCGACCCGCTCACCGTGACGGTGCGCGTGCCGCAACAGACGCTTTCGGGCGTGCGCGAGGGCCAGACGGCCGAAGTGTCCTTCATCACCGGCGAGACGCGCCAGGGCAGGGTCAGTTTCGTGGCCTCCGCCGCGGATGCGGAGACCCGCACCTTCGCCGCCGAGATCGAGGTGGAGAACGCGGACGGCGCGATCCCGGCCGGGGTGAGCGCGCAGGTCCGCGTCCCGACGGGCCGGGTAGACGCGCATTTCCTGTCTCCGGCGATCCTGTCGCTCGACCCCGGCGGTCGGCTCGGGGTCAAGCTCGTCGAGGCGGAGGATCGCGTGGGCTTCTATCCGGTGGAGATCGTCCGCGCCGGCACCGACGGCGTCTGGGTTTCCGGCCTGCCCGCGGAAGCGCGGATCATCACGGTGGGGCAGGGCTTCGTGAGCGAGGGCGAGACGGTGGCGCCCAGGCCCGAGTCGGAAACGGCGATCTCCCGCGCGCCGGAGGAGGCCCGCCCGGCTGCGGCCGGCGAGGTGACGGAATGAACGTCATCGACGCCGCCTTCGCGCGAACGCGTGTCGTCGTCATGACGCTCGTTTTCCTGCTCGCCTTCGGCTCCGTCGCCTATGTCCAGATTCCCAAGGAGAGCGTTCCGGAGGTGCCGATCCCGGTCATCTACGTCGTCACGACGCTCGAGGGGATCGCGCCGCAGGATTCCGAGCGGCTGCTCGTCCGCCCGCTGGAGACCGAGCTCGCCTCCATCGACGGGGTGGAGGAGATGAGCGCGAGCGCGGGCGAGGGCTACGCGTCGGTCACGCTGGAGTTCGATCCGGGTTTCGACAGCGACGAGGCGTTGGACGAGGTGCGCGAGGCCGTGGACCGCGCGAAGACGGACCTGCCCGACGACGCGACCGAACCCTCGGTCAACGAGGTCAACACCGCGCTCTTCCCGATCCTGACCGTCATCCTGTCGGGGCCCGTCCCCGAGCGCACGCTCAACGAACTGGTCGAGGATCTCCAGGACCGCATCGAGGCGCTTCCCGGGGTGCTCGAGGTGGACGTGGGCGGCGCCCGCGACGAGCTTCTCGAGGTCGAGATCGACCCGACCGTCTTCGAGACCTACAACATCTCGTTCGACGAGCTCATCGGCCAGATCCAGCGCAACAACCGGCTGATCGCCGCGGGCGCCATCGAGACGGGCGCGGGACGCATCGTGCTCAAGGTGCCCGGCCTCGTCGAGGACGCGGAGGACGTGATGTCGCTGCCCGTGAAGGTGCGCGGCGACACGGTGGTCACCTTCTCGGACGTGGCCACGATCCGGCGCAGCTTCGAGGACCCGACGAGCTTCGCCCGCATCGACGGCCAGCCGGCCCTCGCGCTCGAGGTCAAGAAGCGCGTGGGGGCCAACGTCATCGAGACGGTGGAGGACGTGAAGGCCGCGGTCGCCGAGGCGCGCGCGGACTGGCCCGACACGGTGCGCGTGGACTTCCGCCAGGACCAGTCCGAGCAGGTGCGCGAGGTGCTCGCCGACCTTCAGGCCAACGTCATCACGGCGGTGATCCTGGTGATGGTGGTGGTGGTCTGGGCGCTCGGCCTGCGCTCGGCGCTGCTCGTGGGGCTCGCGATTCCGGGCGCCTTCCTGACCGGCGTCGGCGTGCTCTGGGCCATGGGCTACACGATGAACATCGTCGTGCTCTTCTCGCTCATCCTCGTTGTGGGGATGCTCGTGGACGGTGCGATCGTGACCGCCGAGCTCGCAGACCGGAAGCTGCAGGAGGGGCTGACGCCGAAGGAGGCCTACGCCTTCGCCGCGAAGCGCATGGCCCTGCCCGTGATCGCCTCCACGATCACGACGCTCAGCGTGTTCTTCCCGCTTCTCTTCTGGGCGGGCACGGTGGGCGAGTTCATGAAATACCTGCCGATCACCGTGATCCTCACGCTCACCGCGTCGCTGGCCATGGCGCTCGTCTTCATCCCGGTCCTCGGGGGGCTGATCGGCCGGGTCCAGCCGCAGACCGCCGCGGAGAAGGCCGGCCTTTACGCTGCCGAGCGCGGCGATCCACGCCGCGCCGGGGGCTGGACGGGACGCTATGCGCGGCTGTTGGAACGGGCGGTGCTCCGGCCCGGCGCGACGCTCGGCTTCGCGCTGGCGGTGCTGCTTGGCGCCTTCGCGCTCTACGGCGAGTTCGGCCGGGGCATCAGCTTCTTCCCCTCGCCGGAGCCCGACTTCATGCAGGTCACGGTGCGGGCGCGCGACAATTTCTCGATCTACGAGCAGGACGATCTCGTGCGCGCGGTGGAGCGCCGCCTCATGGCATATGACGAGATCGCGTCGGTCTACGCACGCACCGGCGGCGGGCAGCGCGCCGACGAGGAGGTGATCGGCACCCTCCAGATCGAGCTCACCGAGTGGGACGTGCGCCGCCCCGCCGCCCTCATCGGAGAGGACATCCGCAGAGAGATGGCGGAAATCCCCGGCATCGGCGTGCAGGTCCAGACCCAGGACCAGGGACCGAGCCAGGGCAAGCCCGTGCAGCTCGAACTGCGCGTGGCCGATCTCGAGACGCAGGAACGCGCGGTGGAGGTCGTGCTCGCCGAGATGGAGCGGATCGGCGGCTTCAACGATATCTCGGACTCCCGCGCCCTGCCGGGGGTGGACTGGGCGCTCCGCGTGGACCGCAGCCAGGCGGCGCGCTTCGGCGCCGACGTCACGCTTCTCGGCCAGGCGGTCCAGCTTCTGACGCGGGGCATCAAGGTGGCCGAATACCGCCCCGACTACGCGGACGGGTCGGTGGACATCCGCGTGCGCTTCCCCGCCTCCGCCCGAAGCCTGGACGAGTTGCGCGCCCTCCGCGTGCCGACCGCGGCGGGGCTCGTGCCCATCGGCAACTTCGTGAGCTTCGAGCCGGTGCCGCGGACGGGCACGATCAAGCGCGTGGACCGCAGCCGCGTCGTGACGGTGGAGGCGGACGTCGCGCCGGGGCTTCTGGTCAACGACCAGATCACCGCGCTCCGGACCGCGCTGGAGGAGGCCGACCTGCCGCCCGCCGTGACCTGGAGCTTCGGCGGCGAGGCCGAGGAGCAGCAGGACGCCATGGAGTTCCTCGCCATCGCCTTCTTCGTGGCGATCGGGCTCATGTTCACGGTGCTGGTGACCCAGTTCAACAGCTTCTACCAGGCGCTCGTCGTGATGTCGGCGATCGTCTTCTCGGTGGCGGGCGTGCTGCTCGGCCTCGTCATCACCGGGCGGCCCTTCGGCGTGGTCATGGGCGGGATCGGGGTTATCGCGCTCGCCGGAATCGTGGTGAACAACAACATCGTGCTGATCGACACCTACAACGATCTCAGGCGCGCGGGGCAGAGCCCGCTCGAGGCGGCGGTGCGCGCGGGGGCGCAGCGTCTGCGCCCGGTGGTCCTGACCTCGGTGACCACGGCGCTCGGGCTGATGCCCATGGTGATCGGGCTCAAGATCGACTTCTTCGGACGCGAGATCGTCTATGGCGCGCCCTCCACGCAGTGGTGGACGGAGCTGAGCGCGGCGGTGGCCGGGGGGCTGCTGGTCGCCACGGTCATCACCCTGGTCCTCACGCCCGCCATGCTCATGCTGGGCGAGCCGCGCGACAGGCGCGCGGTGGCCGCTCCTCCCGGCGCGGCGACCGCCTGACTTGATCGCCGTCAAGGCGCTTTCGGGCCGTGCCGCGCAGATGTCGCGGTGCAGCACCCCGGGACCACGCCATGGAGCTCTTCGAGATCAGCGCCGACCGGCTCGCCACCGTCTACGAGAGCCTCGACTGCGACGGCTGCGGGGCGCCCCTCACGCCAGATCCCGAGACGGTCTGGGTCAAGTCGGGCTGCGGCTACTTCTGCCCCGATTGCGTGGCCGCCGGCCGTCATCTCACAGCCCGCTGCGCGCTGCCGCGCCGCGGCTAGCGGGCCGTCGCCGCGACCGGTTTCCCCGGCTTTGCGCTCCCGCCGCGGCGGTTTCCGGGGGCGAAGGCCCGCCCGCCCGTGATTGCGGCCGATGCTCCTCCGAACCACAAGTTCTTGAGGGTTTCACGAAAATATCGCTTTACAGCCAGACCGGCACACAGCACCATATCTGGTAAGGAAAACGGCAGAGAACCGCTTTTCCTTGAGCAGGCACCAAGCGCTAGAGGCGAATTCGCCTCCCGCGCACAGGCAGAGAGGTGGCGCCATGTCCGTGTCCGAGCAGTTCCTGGAAGAAGACATTCACCCCATCGACATCGTCGAGCACCTGGCCGAGCACCACGACTGGGATTTCGACCGCATCGCGGAAGACCAGATCGCCATGGCGGTCGAGGGGCAGTGGCGCACCTACTCCATCACGCTCGCCTGGTCGGCCTACGACGAGACGCTGCGGATGATCTGCACCTTCGAGATGGACCCCCCCGCGGAGCGGCTTCCGGCGCTGCACGAGACGCTCAATCTGGTCAACGACCGCTGCTGGG
The DNA here is from genome assembly GCA_964585075.1 of uncultured Rhodobacterales bacterium. GTDB lineage: Bacteria > Pseudomonadota > Alphaproteobacteria > Rhodobacterales > Rhodobacteraceae > Rhodosalinus. The sequence goes on along the minus strand of CAZPCU010000065.1, from coordinate 2,375 downwards.
CCGGCGCGTTCACCTGGTGGGCCGCGCAGAAGCTCATGGTCTACCGCTACGGCCTCGTCCTCGCCGGCGAACAGGTGGCGAGCCCCGAGCAGATCGACACCATGATCACCGCCGCGGTGCTCTCGGCCGAGCGCTACTACCCGGCCTTCCAGCTCGTGCTCTGGGGCGGCAAGAGCGCGTCCGAGGCGCTGCAGGTCGCCATTGCCGAGGCCTACGGCCGCGCGTAACACTTGGCCCCGGCGCTCGAGACAGGCGAGGGGCTCATGGAGTTCGACGATATCGCGCGCCGCGGCCTGCTGCTTCTCGGCTGCGGCAAGATGGGATCGGCGATGCTCGCGGGGTGGCTGTCCCGCGGGCTTCCGCCCGAGGCCGTGTGGGTCACGGAACCGCGGCCCTCCGACTGGCTGACCCGCCAGGGGGTGCATCTGAACGAGGCGCCGGCCGCGCCGCCGGCCGTGGCGCTCGTCGCGGTGAAGCCGCAGTTGATGGCCGACGCGCTGCCGGCGCTCGCCGATTTCGGAAATGGCGAGACGCTCTTCGTCTCGGTCGCCGCGGGCACGCCCATCTCCTTCCTCGAAAAGGCGCTGGGGGCCCGCACCCCGGTCGTGCGCGCCATGCCGAACACGCCCGCCGCCGTGGGGCGCGGCGTCACCGCCATCGTCGCCAACGCGGCGGCGGGCGATGCGGCCCTCGACCGGGCCGAGGCGCTGCTCTCCGCCGTGGGCAAGGTCGTGCGGCTCGAGAGCGAGGCGCAGATGGACGCGGTGACGGCGGTCTCCGGGTCCGGGCCCGCCTACGTCTTCCACCTGATCGAGGCGCTCGCCGCGGCGGGGGAGGCGGAGGGTCTTGCGCCCGATCTGGCCATGGAGCTCGCCAAGGGCACCGTGGCGGGGGCGGGCGCGCTCGCCGAGGCCTCGGAGGAGGCGCCGGATCAGCTCCGCCGCAACGTCACGAGCCCGGGCGGCACGACCGAGGCCGGGCTTGCGGTGCTGATGGACGAGAAGACGGGGCTCGCCCCGCTCCTGCGCCGCACGGTGGCCGCCGCGGCGCGCCGCTCGCGGGAACTCCGCGATGGCTGAGATCGGCATCGGGGATTTCCTCGCCGTGGATATCCGCGTGGGCACCGTGACCCGCGCGGAACCCTTCCCCGAGGCGCGCAAGCCGGCCCTCAGGCTCTGGATCGACTTCGGCCCCGAGCTCGGGGAGAAGAAGAGCTCTGCGCAGATCACCACGCATTACGAGCCCGGCACGCTGGCCGGCCGGCAGGTGGCGGCGGTGGTGAATTTCCCGCCGCGCCAGATCGGCAGGTTCATGTCCGAAGTGCTGGTCCTCGGCTTCGCGGACGCCGACGGCGCCATCGTCCTCGTCGGCCCCGACCGGCCGGTCCTCAACGGAGAACGCCTGCAGTGACCCGGATCCTGATCACCCGCCCCCTTCCCGGCCGCGTGATCGAGGCGGCGCGCGCCCGCTTCGACGTGGAAGTGCGCGAGAGCACCGGCCCGATGAGCATGGCCGAGATGCGCTCCTCTCTTGTGCTCTACGACGGCGTGCTGCCCACGCTGGGCGACCTCTACTCCGAGGAGGTCTTCGCCGAGTTCACCGAGCCGCGCTGCCGGATCCTCGCCAATTTCGGGATGGGCTACAATCACATCGACGTCGAGGCGGCGCGGGCGCGGGGCGTGACGGTGACGAACACGCCCGGTGCCGTCACGGACGCCACCGCCGACATCGGCGTGATGCTCGTTCTCATGAGCTGCCGACGGGCCTCTGAGGGCGAGCGGATGGTGCGCGCGGGCCAATGGAAAGGCTGGCACCCGACGCAGATGCTCGGGCTTCACGTCACCGGCAAGCGCGTGGGCATCGTCGGCATGGGCCGGATCGGGCAGGCCATCGCGCGGCGCTGCCATCACGGTTTCGGGATGGAGGTCGCCTACTTCAACCGCTCGCCGCGCGATCTGGACTTCCCGGCGCGTCGCGCGGAAACGCTGACGGAGCTCGCGGAAGGCGTGGACGTGCTCGTCGCCGCGTTGCCCGGCGGCGCCGAGACGCGCCACACGATCGGCGCCGAGGTCTTCGCCGCGATGCCGCCGCACGCGCATTTCGTGAACATCTCCCGGGGCGACATCGTGGACGAGGCCGCGTTGATCGCGGCCCTCGAGGCCGGCGAGATCGCGGGCGCCGGGCTTGACGTCTACGAGCGCGAGCCCGAGGTGCCGGCCGCGCTTCTCGCGCGCGAGAACGTCACGCTCCTGCCCCATCTCGGCACCGCCACGCTGGAGGTGCGCGAGTCCATGGGAATGATGGCCGTCGAGAACCTCGTCGCCTTCTTCGACGGCCGCGACGTGCCCAACCCGGTGTAGCGCGAAATTTCGATC
>CAZPCU010000064.1:365-8707 GCA_964585075.1 uncultured Rhodobacterales bacterium | reverse complement strand
GGATCTGTGACGCGCGTTTCCGAGAGGCACCCTAAATATACATATCAGATTCGGAATACGATATTCTGTCGCAGGCTCACTCGGCGGGCTGGAAGCCCTCGATGAGCTGGCGCAGGCCGAGCGCCGCGCCCGCGAAGATCGAAAGGAAGGTGACAGGCGCGCTCACCGCGAGGACCGAGAAGGCCGTGATGCCCTGGCCCACGGTGCAGCCCATCGCCACGACGGCGCCGCCCCCCATGAGGATTGCGCCGAAGATCTGCCGGCGCAGTTCGCGCGGATCCTCGCAGGCTTCCCAGCGGAAATGCCCCTTGATGAGCGAGCCGATGAAGGCCCCGGCCCAGACGCCGGCGATGGAGCCGACGGCGAAGCTCACGGGCCGCGCGCTTCCCGTCATGGCGAAGAGGATCGACTCGCCGACCGGCGCTGAGAAGGAATGGGACTGGACGGGCAGCGCGTCGAAGCCCGTGGTGGCGACCCAGGTGGTGCCGGCCCAGCCGCTCACGACGGCGATCCCGACGACGCTCGCCCAGAAGACGGATTTCGGGTCGCGCCGGAGATCGGGGGAGGCGAGGGCGAGCGCGCAGAGCGCGAGCCCGGCGGCCAGACCCACGGCCACGGCGGGCAGGCCCGTCCAGGCCTCGGCAAGCGCCGGCAGGGCGGGGGCCACGCCCGTCACGTCGCGCTGGGGGAACAGCAGGTCGCGCAGGGGGGCGAGCGGCCCCATCAGAACGACATAGGCGGAGACGCCCATGACAAGCACGATCACGAAGCTGCGCAGGTCGCCCCCTCCGAGCCGCGCGATCGCGCCGTAGCCGCAGTTCCCGGCCAGCGCCATGCCGTATCCGAAGGCGAGGCCGCCGAGGATCGAGGCGAGCGGCATCCACTGGATCGTGTAATAGAAGCTGAGATCGGGCCGGACGATGCCCCCGGCCGTCAGGGCGAAGCTTCCCGTGACCGCCACGCCGATGGCGAGAAGCCACATCCGCATCCGGCGCGCGCTGCCGCCGTAGAGCAGGTCCTCGATCGCGCCGAGGGTGCAGAACCGCCCGAGACGCGCCGCGAGGCCGAGAAGAATCCCGCCGGCCGCGCCGATCAGCGCCACGGCCCAGGTTTCCGGTACGATGTCCAGCATGAAAAGCCTCTCCTCCGGCGCGCGACCTCCCCTCGCCCGGATACTATGCAACCCGGCCCGCCGAAGCGCAATGGGCGGGCAGGCTGCGCACGCGGTGGGGCGGGTCAGTCGTCGTCGGCGCAGAAGAGGTCGTAGACCGTCTCGAGCATCTTGCGTGGCCGGTCGTCGGCGAGGCGGTAGTAGATCGCCTTGCCTTCGCGGCGCGGCACGACCAGACCCTCGAGGCGCAGGCGCGAGAGTTGCTGGGACACCGCGGCTTGCCGCGCCGACAGCAGCTCCTCGAGTTCGGTCACCGACTTCTCGCCGGTGACCAGATGGCACAGGATCATGAGCCGCCCCTCGTGGCTGATCGCCTTGAGGAACGAGGACGCGATTTCGGCCTTCTCGACGATGCGGTCGAGCTCGGCCTCGCTCATGTCGGGCTTGAGAACCGGAAGTGCCATGTTCTGTCCTCTGGCCGGGAGGGCGCCCGGCGCGCGGCCCTCTCAGAAGGCGATATCCATCTCGATGGCCGCGATACCGGCCTCGGCGCACTCGTCGTCGAGTTCCGGCATCGGCGCGCCGGAGACGCCGATGGCGGCCACCATGTCGCCTTCGCCGGCCACGACGGGCAGCCCGCCGCCGAGGGCCAGCGCCTCGCTCAGCTGGCGGATGCCGAAGGTCGACTCTCCGGGCTGGGTGACCTCGGAAAGCTCCGTCGTCGGCGTGCCGAAGCTCGCGGCCGTCCATGCCTTGCGGAAGGAGGTTTCGCGGACGTGCGCGCCGGCGAAACGGTCGCGCACGAAGACCTGCGGAACGCCGAAGCGGTCGGTGACCGTGACGCCCACCTGGTAGCCCTCGCCGCGGCAATGCTCGAGCGCCGCCGTCGCCATGCGCATGGCGACTTCCGGCGTGATCGCGCGGAACTCCACGAAAGCGTCCTGCGCGGCGGCGGGCAGCGCCGTCCCCGCGGCGAGCGCGAGCGCGCAAACCGTTTTTCTCATCCCTGGTTTCCTCCCTCGTCGAAATCGGTGTGTTCTTTCAGCATCGCGTCGAGCAGGCCCCAGAAGAAATCCTCGCCCGGGTAACCTTCGATCCGCGCGAGCTCCTCGCCGTTCTCGACCAGGATGAAGGTCGGGGTGAAGACGGCGGGACGGTCGAATGTCACCCCCTCGGGCGCGCCGTCCTTCAGCTGGACGCGCACCAGAGGAGCGAAACGGCCCTCGGCGGTCTTGGGGTATTCCGGCGCGACCTCGTCGTGCCACGCCTCGCAGTAGTGGCAGCCGGGCTGCTCGACCATGATGAGCTCGGCGGCGCGGGCGCCATGGGCAGGCAGGCCCGCGAGAACGGCTGCACAGAGAAATCGCAGTGCGCGCATGTATACCGTAGATTGACGCCTCGCTCACAATCAACCTAATCTGAATATGTGAATGGTTCAAGGAGCGGCGATGCTCGAGATCTCTTTCGCAGGCGCGGCGCTGGCGGGGCTATTGTCCTTCTTCACGCCCTGCATCCTGCCGATGGTGCCGTTCTATCTCAGCTACATGGCCGGCATCTCCATGACGGAGCTGCGCGGCGACGGGGAGATCGCGCCCGGCGCGCAGCGCAGGCTCGTGATCAGCTCGATCATGTTCGCGCTCGGGGTGACGACGATCTTCGTGCTGCTCGGCATGGGCGCGACCGCGGTGGGAGAGGCGTTCGCGCAGTGGCGTCAGCCGCTGTCCTACGTCGCGGCGGCGATCCTGGCCGTCTTCGGGCTGCACTTCCTCGGCGTCATCCGGATCGGCTTTCTCTACCGCGAGGCGCGGCTCGAGAGCAGCGCGGAGCCCTCGACCATGCTCGGGGCCTATCTGATGGGGCTCGCCTTCGGCTTCGGCTGGACGCCCTGCGTGGGCCCCGCGCTCGCGTCGATCCTCATGATCGCGAGCGGGATGGGCGACATCGCCCGCGGCGGGCTCCTGCTGCTCGTCTACGGCCTCGCCATGACGGCGCCCTTCGTGGTGGCGGCGCTCTTCGCGCGGCCCTTCCTCGCCTGGGTGCAGCGTCACCGCGGCAAGATGCTGCATGTCGAGAAGGCGATGGGCGGCATGCTTCTGGTCTTCGCGCTGCTGATCGCCACGAACTCCGTGAACTGGATCGCGAACTGGATGATCGAGACCTTCCCGGGCTTCACCAGCCTCGGGTGAGGGCGCAGAGGAAACAAAGGGAGGAGACGCGAATGACGAGACTTGCGACATGGGCGCTCGGCGCGCTGTCCGCCGTCCTGCTGGCGCTGCCGGCGGCGGCGGCCACGATCGGAGACGACGGGCTGCACAAGACGGCCTGGATGCGCGACACGTTCAAGGACCTGGGCGAGGACCTCGCGGAGGCGAACGCGGAGGGCAAGCGCTTCGCGATCATCTTCGAGCAGCGGGGCTGCATCTACTGCACCAAGATGCACGAGGAGGTGTTCCCGCGCCCCGAGATCGCCGATTACATCACCGAGAACTTCTTCGTCGTGCAGCTCAACCTTCACGGCTCGCTGGAAGTCACCGATTTCGACGGCGAGACCCTGCCCGAGCGCGACATGGCGCGGAAGTGGGGGATTCTCTTCACGCCCACGATCATGTTCTTCCCCGAGGAGGTGCCGGAGGGCACGCCGGCCCCGGAGGCGGCGGTCGTCACCATGCCGGGCGCCTTCGCTGCGGGCACCACGCTCGACATGCTGACCTGGGTCAACGAGAAGCGCTACGAGCTTGACAACGGGGAGGATTTCCAGCGCTACCACGCACGCCGCATCCAGGAGAGGCGCGACGGCAGCGCCGACTGACGCGGGACATCGTTCTCAATAATTCACTTCTGTGAATTTGTTGTTGCGTCACGCCGTCGCGGTGGCCTACGGTATACCAAGCTGTCGGCGCGACGTTCACGAGATGGCCAAGGGAGGAAATATGAGAATTGCACAGAACATGCTGGCGGGCGCCGCTCTGGCCGCGCTGGCCGGGGCTGCTTCGGCGGCCGACGTCGTTTCGCCCCAGGAGGTGGTCTTCGGCGAATACGGCGAGGTGGCGGAATCGCTGACGGGCACGCCCGGCGACCCGGAGCGGGGCGCCGAGATCATGGTCACCAAGTCCGCGGGCAACTGCATCTCCTGCCACATGGTGACCGCGCTGGATTACGCCCCCTTCCACGGAGAGGTCGGCCCGCCGCTCGACGGCGTGGCGGATCGCTGGGACGCGGCGCAGCTGCGCGGCATTCTCGTGGACGCGAAGAAGACCTACGACGGCACCATCATGCCGGGCTACTACAAGACGACGGGTTTCGTTCGGCCTGGTCAGGCCTTCACGACCAAGCCGGCCGAAGAGCCGCTGCCGCCGCTTCTGAGCGCGCAGGAAATCGAGGACGTGGTCGCGTTCCTCTCGACGCTCAGCTACGAGTGATCGGCGCGACCCGGAACCACAATAGGAGAGAGAGACGATGGACTTCACCAGACGTGAGACCCTGGCGCTCGGGGCGGGGGCCGCAGCCCTCACCGTGCTGCCCGCCAGCGCCTTCGCGGCCACCGTGGACGAGCTCGTGGCCGAGTTCACCGGCGGCGCCGACGTCGCCGACGGCGGCGTGACGCTGAACGCCCCCGAGATCGCCGAGAACGGCAACACGGTGCCGATCGAGGTCGCGGCCGAGGGCGCCGCGGCGATCATGGTGCTCGCCGCCGGCAATCCGACCCCGCCGGTCGCCACCTTCCATTTCGGGCCGCTGGCCGGGGCCAGCCGCGCGAGCACGCGGATCCGCCTCGCCGGCACGCAGGACGTGATCGCGGTGGCCAAGATGGCCGACGGCTCCTTCGCGCGCACCTCGAAGGAAGTGAAAGTCACCATCGGCGGCTGCGGCGGCTGAGGATCAGGAGGACCGAGAGATGGCAGAAAACGTCAAACCGCGCGTTCGCGTCCCCAGCACGGCTTCGGCCGGCGAAGTGGCGACCATCAAGACGCTGATCAGCCACAAGATGGAATCCGGCCAGCGCAAGGACAGCGAGGGCAACACGATTCCGCGCTCGATCATCAATCGCTTCGTCTGCGACTACAACGGCGAGAACGTGATCGACGTGACCATGGAGCCCGCGATCTCCACGAACCCGTATTTCGAGTTCGAGGCGAAGATCCCGGCCTCCGGCGAGTTCAAGTTCACCTGGTACGACGACGACGGCTCCGTCTACGAGGAAGTCAAGGCCGTCGAGGTCAGCTGAGCCCGGCGCCAGGAAAATCCGCCCCGCGCGTCGCGCGGGGCGGCACCCAAGGGAGGAACAGGGATGAAATACAAGGCACTGACGGCGGCTGCGGCGTTCGCGATCGCGCTTCCCGGGATGGGGGCGGCCGATCCCGACGCGAAGCTGGTCGTCAACGGCGAGATCGAGATGGTGACGGAGACCGACGCGCCGGAGCATCTCGATGGCCATCTGAGAACGATCCGCTCGGGCTGGACCTTCCGCACGGAAGAGACCCAGGCGCTCCAGATGGACGATTTCGACAACCCGGCCATGATCTTCGTGGACCAGGCGCGCGACGCCTGGAACACGGCGGAGGGCGATGCCGGGCAGTCCTGCGCGAGCTGCCACGAGGACCCGGAGTCCCTGCGCGGCCTGAGGGCCGAGCTTCCCAAGTGGAACGAGGAAGCGGGCAAGGTCTACACCGCCGAGATGTACGTCAACGAGTGTCGCACCGAGCGGATGGGCGCCGAGCCGTGGGGCTGGAACAGCCAGGAGATGCGGAACATGACGGCGCTGATCTCCTCGGTCTCCCGCGGCATGACGGTGGACGTCGCCATCGACGGGCCCGCGCAGGACGCCTGGGAGCGTGGCAAGGAAATCTACTACACCCGTTACGGCCAGCTCGAACTCGCCTGCGCGAACTGCCACGAGGACAACTACGACAACTACATCCGCGCCGACCACCTGAGCCAGGGCCAGATCAACGGTTTCCCGGTGTATCGCCTGAAGCAGGCCAATCTCGTCTCGATGCACAACCGTTTCAAGGGCTGCATCCGTGACACGCGCGGCGTGCCCTACGAGATCGGCAGCGACGATTTTGTGGCGCTGGAACTCTACGTCGCCTCCCGCGGCAACGGTCTTTCGGTCGAAGGCCCGTCGGTCCGCAACTGACCGAAACGACCCGAGAAGACGCATGTCCCCTCCCGCGTGCCGGGAGGGGACGCACCAACATGAAGCAACAGTCCATGAACGGAGCGCCTACCCGATGATTTCCCGCCGCGACTTCCTGCAGGCCAGCATGGCTGCCTCGGCCCTTCTCGGGGCCTCGGGCTTCGGAAACTGGTCCAAGCTCGCCGCGCAGCAGGCGCTGACGCAGGATCAGCTGCTGGAGTTCGACACGTTCGGCAACGTCTCGCTGATCCACGTCACGGACATCCACGCCCAGCTCAAGCCGATCTACTTCCGCGAGCCCGAGATCAATCTCGGCGTCGGCGCGAACAAGGGCGAGGTGCCGCACATCACCGGCGCGGACTTCCGGAAGCTCTACGGCATCGCGGACGGCAGCCCGTCGCACTACGCGCTGACCTACGACGATTTCGTCGCGCTCGCGAAGACCTACGGGAAGATGGGCGGGATGGATCGCGTGGCCACCCTGGTCAACGCGATCCGCGCGGACCGGCCCGAGGCGCTTCTGCTCGACGGCGGCGACACCTGGCACGGCAGCTACACCTGCTATCACACCGAAGGCCAGGACATGGTCAACGTGATGAACGCGCTCCGGCCCGACGCCATGACCTTCCACTGGGAGTTCACGCTCGGCCAGGACCGCGTGCGCGAACTGGTCGAGGGGCTGCCTTTCGCGGCGCTGGGCCAGAACATCTTCGACGCCATGTGGGACGAGCCGGCGGCGGAGTTCGCGCCCTACAAGATGTTCGAGCGCGGCGGCGTGAAGATCGCGGTGATCGGCCAGGCCTTCCCCTACATGCCGATCGCCAACCCCGGCTGGATGTTCCCCGACTACACCTTCGGCATCCGCGACGAGCGCATGCAGGAGATGGTGGACGAGGTGCGCGCGGAGGGTGCGGAGCTCGTGGTCGTCCTCAGCCACAACGGCTTCGACGTGGACAAGAAGATGGCCGGCATCGTGAGCGGGATCGACGTCATCCTGACCGGCCACACCCATGACGCGCTGCCCGAGCCCGTGCTCGTCGGCGACACGCTTCTCATCGCCTCGGGCTCCAACGGCAAGTTCGTGAGCCGCGTGGACCTCGACGTGCGCGACGGCCGGATGATGGGCTTCCGACACAAGCTGATCCCCGTCTTCTCGGACGTGATCGAGCCCGACGCCGACATGGCGGCGCTGATCGACGAGCAGCGCGCGCCCTTCGAGAGCACGCTCTCCGAGGTGGTCGGCCAGACGGAGAGCCTGCTCTACCGCCGCGGCAACTTCAACGGCACCTGGGACGACCTGATCTGCGACGCGCTGCTCGAGCAGCGGGACGCGGAGATCGCCATGTCGCCCGGCGTCCGCTGGGGGCCGTCGCTGATCCCGGGCCAGTCGATCACGCGGGAGGACATCTGGAACGTCACCTCGATGACCTATCCGAACGCCTATCGCACGGAGATGACGGGCGAGTTCCTGAAGGTCGTTCTGGAGGACGTGGGCGACAACCTGTTCAACCCGGACCCCTACTACCAGCAGGGCGGGGACATGGTGCGCATGGGCGGCCTCGGCTACCGCATCGACATCTCCAAGCCGCAGGGCGAGCGCATCTCCGAGATGACTCTGCTCAAGACCGGCGAGCCCATCGATCCCGCGCGCTCCTATGTCGTCGCGGGCTGGGCGAGCGTGAACGAGGGCACCGAGGGCCCGCCGATCTGGGACGTTGTGGAGGAGCATATCCGTCAGAAGGGCACCGTGAAGCTGGAGCCCAACACGTCCGTGGAGGTGGCCGGCGCCTGAACGCGCCGGCGAGACGAGGCAAGAAGGACTTGTCATGCCTGTCGAATTCACAAAAACGAATTCGATGATCTGAGAGGAGCAATGGAGAGATGACGACCAGCTTCAAGGGACCGAAGCCGTCGCGCCGCCAGTTCCTGACCGGCGCCGCGGCGGCCGGGGCAGGCGCCGTCGCCGCGAAGGCTGCGCACGCCAATGGCCCAGATCCGCTCATCACCGAGGTGCATCCCTGGGCCTCGGGCTGGGGCGATCCGGTGGACGCCACGCCCTACGGCATGCCCATCAAGTTCGAGGATCACGTGATC
>CAZPCU010000064.1:0-355 GCA_964585075.1 uncultured Rhodobacterales bacterium | reverse complement strand
TCCGGCGGAACGTGGAGTGGCTGACCGCGGACACGATCAGCTCGATCAACTTCACGCCGATTCACGCGCTCGAGGGGACGATCACGCCGCAGGGCTGCGCGTTCGAGCGGCACCATTCCGGCGCGATCGAACTCGCCAAGCCGGATTACCGGCTGATGATCAACGGGCTCGTCGATACCCCGCTGGTGTTCAGCTACGACGATCTCGAGCGTTTCCCGCGCGAGACCCATGTCTATTTCTGCGAATGCGCGGCGAACACGGGCATGGAATGGGCCGGTGCGCAGCTCAACGGCGCGCAGTACACCCACGGCATGATCCACAACATGGAATACACCGGCGTGCCGCTCCGCACGCT
>CAZPCU010000063.1:0-8715 GCA_964585075.1 uncultured Rhodobacterales bacterium | reverse complement strand
CGCGTGCTGGTCGACCAGACCTTCCAGCGCGTCGGCGGCGCCGACAAGGTGCGGGTGGACCTGCGCGTGATTTCCTCCACCAACCGCGACCTCGAGGCCGAGATCGGCGCCGGGCGCTTCCGCCAGGAGCTCTACCACCGGCTCAACGTGGTGCCGATCTCGGTGCCCTCGCTGGAGGATCGCCGCGAGGACATTCCGCTGCTCGCCCGGCATTTCGTGGAGGAGATCCACCAGTCCCAGGGCCTGCCGAAGCGCGAGATCGCCGACGAGGCGGTGGCGCTCATGCAGACCATGGTCTGGCCGGGCAACGTGCGCCAGCTCAAGAACCTGGTCGAGCGCGTCCTGATCCTGGGCGAGGGGACGGGCCCGATCGAGGCCCATGAACTGCCGCAGGAGGTCGCCCCGGGATCGGCCGAGGAGGGCCGCGTGGTGCTGTCGGGCGCGGTGGCGACGATGCCGCTGCGCGAGGCGCGCGAGGCGTTCGAGCGCGAATACCTGCTCACCCAGATCAACCGCTTCGGCGGCAACATCTCCCGCACGGCGAGCTTCGTCGGGATGGAACGCAGCGCGCTTCACCGCAAGCTGAAGTCGCTCGGCGTGGTGACCGGCTCGAAATCCGGGGCGCGCGTGGCGCGGGTGGAGGACGACGAGGAGGACGACGCCGCGGCGCCCGCCGCGGCCAGCAAGGCAAGCTGACGGCCCGCGCTCAGAGCGGGCGGATCTTGAGCTTCGTGATCCGGTTGTCCTTCCGGCCGGTCACCTCGAAGCGGAAGCCGTGGAAGGAAAAGACCTGGCCGATGGTCGGGATCATCTGCGCCTCGTGGATGACCAGCCCGGCCACCGTGTTCGCTTCCTCGTCGGGCAGGTTCCAGTCGGTCGCGCGGTTGAGATCGCGGATCGTCATCGCGCCGTCCACGATGAAATTGCCCTCCTCGGCCTTGCGGATGGGGTGGTCCGCGTCGGGGTCGAACTCGTCGGTGATCTCGCCCACGATCTCCTCCAGGATGTCCTCGAGCGTGATCAGCCCCTCGATCGAGCCATACTCGTCCACCACGAGCGCGAAATGGGAGCGCCGCCGGAGGAATTCCCGGATCTGGTCGTCGAGCGCCGTGGTGTCGGGGATGAAGTAGGGCTCCATCATCACCTCGGCGATGTCGAAGGACTCGAGCGCGGTGGCGAGCGTGGCGTCCTCGGGCGCGGCCATGCGCTTGTAGAACGTGCGCAGAAGATCCTTGGCGTGGACGATGCCCACGATGTTCTCTGGCTCGCCGCGGTAGACGGGCAGGCGGGTGTGGCTGCTTTCGAGGCATTGCCGCAGCACTTCGGCGGGCTCGGCCTCGGCGTCGAGCATCTCGATGCGCGATCGGTGGAGCATGATCTCCTCCACCGTGCGCTCGCCCAGGTCAAGCGCGCCGAGAATCCTGTCCCGGTCCTCCTTCTCCACCACGCCCTCGGAGTGGCCCAGATAGAGCGCGCCCGCGATCTCCTCCCGAACGGCGAGAATGTGACTGTCGGGATCGGTCTTGATGCCGAACAGACGCAGCACGCCGCGCACGAGCACGCGCACCGCCGAGACGATGGGCGAAAAGACCTGCACCGCGACGCGGATCACCGGCGCCACGAGGGAGGCGGCGGCCTCGGAATTGGTGATGGCGTAGGTCTTGGGCAGCACTTCGGCGAAGACGAGAACGAGAACCGTCATCACCAGCGTGGCGAGCGCCACGCCGGATTCGCCGAAGAGCTTGGTGAAGAGCGCGGTCGCCAGGGAGGCCGCGAGGATGTTCACCAGGTTGTTGCCGAGCAGCACCGAGCCGATCAGGCGCTCGTTGTCCTCGGTGATGCTGAGGGCGAGTTCCGCCCCGCGAGAGCCCTTGTCTGCGCGCGCGCGGAGCTTGCCGCGCGAGGCGGCCGTGAGCGCCGTCTCCGAGCCGGAGAAGAAGGCCGAGAGCATGAGAAGCAACAGGATCGCCCCGGCCGTCAGCCAGAAGGCGGCGTCGATCGTCGTTTGTGCGGGATCCATCCTTGGTCCGTTGACAATTGCAAGACCCTGTTCCTTATGGGGTGCGGCGCCGGGCCGTTCAAGCCGTTCAGGAGTCGCGGGCCAGCGGGTGGTGCTCCAGAACCAGCGTTCTCAGCCGCTCTTCCAGGACATGGGTGTAGATCTCCGTGGTCGAGAGGTCGGCATGGCCAAGGAGCGTCTGGATCGCGCGCAGATCCGCCCCGCCCTCGAGAAGGTGGGTGGCGAAGGCGTGGCGGAGCGTGTGCGGCGAGACGCGTTCGGGCGGCACGCCCGCCGCCGCGGCGAGCGCCTTGACGATGAGGAAGAAGCGTTCCCGCGTGAGGTGTCCGGCCCGCCCCCGAGACGGGAAGAGATGCGGCGAGGCCGGGCGTCCCTTCGCCCGCCCCGCCGCCTCGGCGGCGTCGCGGATCTCGAGCCAGCGCCCGAGCGCCTCCCGCGCCGGCGGCGAAAGCGGCACCATGCGCTCGCGCCCGCCCTTGCCGCGCACGAGCAGCATGCGCGGATCGCCCCGCGCCGCGGCGACGGGGAGCGCCACGAGCTCGCTCACCCGCATCCCCGTGGCGTAGAGCAGCTGCATCAGGCAGGTGTTGCGCGCGCGCTCCGCCGCGTCGCGCCCGGTGCCCTCGGCCGCGGCGAGCATCCGGTCCACCTCCTCGTGGGAAAGCGTCTTGGGCAGCCGCCGCGGGCGGCCCGGCCCGCCCACGCGCAGCGAGGGGTTGTCGGCGCGCCAGCCCTCCTCGTGGGCGAAGCGGAAGAGCTGGCGGATGGCCGAAAGCCGCCGCGCGCGCGTCGAGGCGGCGAGCCCCTCGGCCTCGCAGTCCACGAGATAGGCCTCGATGTCGGCCTTTCCGGCCTTCGCGAAACCGCCGCCCCGGCGGGCGAGCCATGCGGCGAAATCCTCGATGTCCCGCGCATAGGCCCGAAGCGTGTTCGCCGCCGCGCCCCGCTCCGCCGCCTGGGCGTCGAGGAAGGCCGACAGCCAGCGCCCGGCCTCGGAGTCAGGCGAGGCGGCGCTCACCGCTCCGGCCCGAGCAGCATGGCCTGAAGCGCGGCCTGCCGCGCCGTGTCCTCGAGCCCCACGGCGCGGAAGGTGGCGAGCGCGTCGGCGAGGTCGGGCAGGTCGCCCGCGATCCCCGCGGCGTAAAGCGCCATCGCGCGCAGGATCGTCTCGCCCAGGCGTCCCTCGGAAAGATGACGGGAGAGGGTGGGGGGCGGCGCGCCGGCGAAGCCCCGCGCCACCGCCTCGGCCCTGGGCGACGGGGCCGGGACGCGGCCGGGCGCGCCCTGGGCGAGCGCCGCGAGGAAGCGCGCCTCCGCCGTGTCAGGCACAGGGCCGCGCGCCACCGCCTCGTAGTCGGGCGACAGGAGACCCGCGGCGAAGGCGGCCTCGGCCGCGGCGCCCTCCAGCGGCAGCGCGGCGAGGCGGGCGCCGAAGAGCCGCGCGAAGGGCACCTCGAGCCCCGCCGCCTGCATCGCGCGCCAGGCGGGCAGAAGCGCGGCGGCCACCGCGTCCGGATCGCCCTCGTCGAGCGCCGCCTCGAGGCGCTGAACCGCCGCCACGCGATCCCAGACGCCACCCGAGGCCGCCGGATCGCGAAGCGAATAGATGCCGAGAAGGCGGTTCTCGGAGATCGCGCCCACCCGGGCCAGCCGCTCGGCCGCGTCGAGCTGCGCCTTCCAGCCAAGATCGCCCGAGAGCGCGGCCACGGAGAACGGGCGCGGAAGGGCCGAGGGCGGCAGCGGCGCGCCGATCGCCTCGCGCAGGCGAAACTCCAGCGCACCGGGGCGGGGCAGGGGCGGCAGCTCGGGCCCCTCCACGGAATCGGGGTCCAGAAATCGGCGCAGCAGGTCGGCTTCCACGGGCCCGAGCGCCCCGAGCCCGGCGGCCGCCTCCAGCGTGGCGGCGGCGCTCTCCCAGCGCCCGTCGCGGGCGAGGCAGAACACCCGCGCGCCGTAATCGGGCGGCTCGGCGCCGCGCGCGGCGAGGCCGTCGCAGGCGGCGGCCGGGTCGCCCGCGATAAGCGCGAGCTCGAACCAGCGCGCGGCGAGCGCGGGGGTGGCGGGGCCCGTGCGCTCCAGCAGCGCGACGGCCGGGTCCACCGCGCCGAGATCGCGCAGCTTCTCGATCCGCGCCAGCAGAAGTCGCGCCTCGGGGCCCGCATCCCCGGGCGGCGTCGCCTCGGCGAGGAGAAGGGAGTAGAGAAGCGCCTGCATCGCGGGCTGGCCCTCCACCCTCTGGGCGGCGATCAGCTCCGCGAGGGTGCGGCTCGCGCTCGCCTGCCAGAGGCTCGGCGGGAACCCGGTGACGCTGGGCGGAAGCAGCCCCACGGCGTCGGGCGTGGGCGCGTCGAGCGGGCTCACCGAGACGTCGGGGATGCCGGCGTTCCGCGCCACGGGCGGCTCTCCACCATCCGGCGCGGCGGGCTCCACCGGCGCGCGGTTCATCTCCTCCAGCCACTCGATCGCGGCCATCGGCTCCTGCGCGGCCGCCGCCGCCGGGGCGAGCAGCGCGGCCAGGGCAAGGGCGCGGGCGGCGCTACTCCACATCGATCACCACCGGCGCGCGCCGTTCCTGGGAGGGCGCGGAGAAGTCCGCGCCGAAGAACGGGCCCAGATAGGCATAGGCCACCACGGCGATGCCCGCGAGGACGGCCAGGTAGAAAAGCCATTTCAGAAGACGCCACATGCCCTTGACCTGCCTGCCTGTTCGGGTGTTGTGGGATATATATGGCAAATTCGGCAGGCACACGACAGTGCCCCTGAGCGATTGCACTTCGGCGAAACTTGGCGGAGAGGGGCGCGCATGGGCAGGACGCTCGGCAAGACGGTGGTGATGGTGGGCATGATGGGCGCGGGCAAGACGGCCGTGGGCAAGGCGCTCGCGCAGCGCCTCGGCGTGCCCTTCCGCGACTCCGACGCCGCGATCGAGGCCGCCGCCAACATGAGCGTCGCCGAGATCTTCGCCCGCGACGGCGAACCCTTCTTCCGCGAAAAGGAGAGCCAGGTGCTGGAGCGGCTGCTGGAGGAGCCGCCAGGCGTGCTCTCCACGGGGGGCGGCGTGTTCCTCTCGGAGCGCAACCGCAAGGCCATCGCCGCCCGCGCCGTGGCGGTCTGGCTCCGGGCCGGGCAGGATCTTCTCTGGCAGCGCGTGCGCCACAAGGATACACGGCCCCTCCTGCGCACCGAGAACCCGCGCGCCACGCTGGCCGAACTCTGCGCTCGCAGGGAACCCGAATATGCCAAGGCGGACGTGATCGTGGACAGCGCCGCGAACCGCTCCATCGAGGAGATGGCGGCGCGGGTCGAAGCGGCCCTCGAGGCGCGCCCCGATATCTGGAAGGACACGCGATGAGCCCTCGGGAGAGCGTGCGCGTCGATCTCGGCGCGCGGAGCTACGACATCCGGATCGGCCCGGGCCTCATCGCGGGCGCGGGTGCGGAGATCGCCCCGCTCCTCGCGCGGCCCCGCGTGGCGGTCATCACCGACGAGACGGTGGCCGCGCTGCACCTCGGCGCCCTGCGCGACGGTCTGGCGGCGGCGGGGATCGAGAGCGCGGCGCTCGCGCTGCCGGCCGGGGAGGGCACGAAGGGCTGGGAGCAGCTCCGCCGGTCTGTGGAATGGCTTCTCGACGAGAAGGTGGAACGGCGCGACGTGGTGGTGGCGCTCGGCGGTGGCGTGATCGGCGACCTCGCGGGGTTCGCCGCGGCGATCCTCCGCCGGGGCGTGCGCTTCGTGCAGGTGCCGACGACGCTGCTGGCGCAGGTGGACAGCTCCGTCGGCGGCAAGACGGGCATCAACACCGGCCACGGCAAGAACCTCGTGGGCGCCTTCCACCAGCCGAGCCTCGTGCTCGCCGACACCGGCGCCCTCGCCACGCTGCCCGCGCGCGATTTCCTCGCTGGCTACGGCGAGGTGGTGAAATACGGGCTCCTGGGAGACGCCGCCTTCTTCGAGTGGCTGGAGGGCGCGGGCCCCGCCATCGCCGAAGGTGAAGAGGCCGCGCGCATCCATGCCGTGCGCCGCTCCTGCGAGATGAAGGCCGGGATCGTCGCGCGGGACGAGACCGAGCAGGGCGACCGCGCGCTGCTCAACCTCGGCCACACCTTCTGCCACGCGCTGGAGGCCGCGACCGGCTACTCCGACCGGCTGCTCCATGGCGAGGGGGTGGCGGTGGGCTGCGCGCTCGCCTTCGAGCTCTCCGCCCGGCTCGGCCTTTGCAGCCAGGAGGAGCCGGGGCGCGTGCGCGCGCATCTCCGCGCCATGGGAATGAAGACCGATCTTTCGGACATCCCCGGCCCGCTGCCCGACGCCGAGGGGCTGCTCGGCCTCATGGCGCAGGACAAGAAGGTGGTGGACGGGCGGCTGCGTTTCGTGCTGGCCCGCGGCATCGGCCGCGCCTTCGTCACCTCCGACGTGCCGCCGGAGGCGGTGCGCGGGCTCCTGGAAGAGGCCCTGGCCGCACGGGCGCCCACGGGTTGAGAATGACGAGTCGCGCCGCCGCCGGGGCGGGGGCGTTCGGTGCCGGGGCGGGACCGACGGCTCAGGCCCCGCGGCGGCCGTTCAGCATCATCAGCTCGCCCACGTTCTCGCGCGTGATGTAGCCCACGAACTCGCCGCTGCGCCGGGTCACGGCCACGGCCGGCGCGTTCTTGCGATACATCGCGTCGAAGACGCCCTCGAGCCCTTCGCCGAGTCCCACGGTGGGAATCTCGGTGGCCATCACCTCGTGCACGGGGCGCATGTTCCGGCCCTCGGCGCTTTCGACGAAAATGGCGTTGCGCGTGAGGAGACCCAGGAACCGGCCGTCCCGGTCGAGCACGGGGAACTCGTGCTGGGTGGTGCGGATGAGCGCCGCGCCCGCCGCGGCCACCGTGTCGTCGGGCGACAGCGCGTCGAAGGTGGTGATCATCGCCTCCCGCGCGAGCATGCGGCGCGCGAGATCGCGCATGGCCACGTCGTTGCTTTCCGCGCCCGCGGCGATGAAGACGAAGAAGGCGATCAGGATCAGGATCGGGTTGGCCGAGGCGAGGCCGAGAAAGCCCAGCAGGAAGGCGATGACCTGGCCGCCCATCGCCGCCACCCGCGTGGCGCGCACCCGGTCCATGAAGATGCTGAGCGTCGCGCGGAACACCCGGCCGCCGTCCATCGGGAAGGCGGGAAGCAGGTTGAAGACCGCGATGAAGAGGTTCACGAGGGCGAGCCGCCCCAGGAACCCCTCGGTCGTGTGCTCGATCTTGGCCAGCTGCTCGAGCCGCGTCTCTGCGCCGAGAACGAAGACGAGAATCGCCCAGATGACGACGTTGACGGCGGGGCCGGCGAGCGCCACCAGGATCTCCTGCCCGGGCTTTTCGGGCATGCTTTCGAGCCGGGCGAGCCCGCCGATGGGCAGAAGCGTGATGTCGGGCGTGCGGATGCCGTAGCGCCGCGCCGTGAGCGCGTGGCCGAACTCGTGCGCGACCACGCAGGCGAAGATTGCGGCGACGAACAGCACGTTCTCGAGCGCGGCGGGCCAGCCGCCGCTGGAGTAGGCCACCCAGCCTACCCACAGCAGGAGCAGGAAGAAGGTGGCGTGCACCCGGAGCTCGGAGCCGAAAAGCCGGCCGATGGGAAAGGACCACGTCATGCCGCATTATCTAGGGGACGTGCGGCGCGCGCCCAAGAGCCAGGGCCCTGGGCGCTCAGAACGGGATCTCGTCGTCGAAATCCCGGCTCGACCCTCCGGCGGGCGCGGGTTCCGGGGCGCCGCGGTCTCCGCCGTAGCCCGCGCCATGGCCGCCACCTACGCCGCCGCCGCGGCTGTCGAGCATGGTGAGTTCCGAGCGGTAGGGGCGCAGCGCCACCTCGGTGGTGTAGCGATCCTGCCCGGACTGGTCCTGCCACTTGCGGGTCTCGAGCTGGCCTTCGAGATAGACCTTGGAGCCCTTGCGCAGATACTGCTCGGCCACCCGGACAAGGGGCTCGGAATAGATCTCCACCCGGTGCCATTCCGTCTTCTCGCGGCGCTCGCCGGTGTTGCGGTCCTTCCAGGTTTCGGAGGTGGCGACGCGCAGGCTGCAGACCTTGCCTCCGTTCGGGAAGCTTCGCACCTCGGGATCGGCCCCGAGATTGCCGATCAGGATCACCTTGTTCACCGAGCCTGCCATGTCCGCCTCCGTCGCTTGCGTGCTGGGGTGCAGGTTACATCACCCGACACGGCTGAAGGAAAGGTAAAACTTGAGACGATTCCGCCCGGTCTCGCGGCAGGTCAGCACCGGGGCGGACTCGACGGCTTGACCGCGAGGCCGCGGCGCGGCAATCGAGGGCCGTCACGGGTGGCTTGTTGCCGAGAAGGCGCAGGCCGCGCGCGCATTGCGGCCCGCCCGGTGAAGGCGGAGCGGTTTTCTGCTACTTTGCAAGGCGCGCGGGAAGCGAAGGGAACGCGATGAGACAGGCAAGGCTTCTCGGAACGGTCGTGCTCGCGGTGGCGCTGCCATCCGTCGCGGCGGCCGATGTGCTCTCGTCCAAGAACCGCGCGCATCTCTTCCGCTCCCAGACGAAGCTTCTCGATACGCGCCTCTCCCAGCAATACAACGACTCCGTCCGCCTGCAGCCGCCGCGGGCCCAGGTGCCCACCAAGTGGGACGAGTCCGCGCCGCGCTTCCAGGGGCGATACGACGGCCCCTATCTCGGGGCCGCGCGGCAGGCCGCGCGCCGGC
>CAZPCU010000062.1:0-8779 GCA_964585075.1 uncultured Rhodobacterales bacterium | reverse complement strand
TGAACTCCATCAGCATCTGGTTGGAGTTGGCGGTGCCGTAGAAGGTGCAGGTGCCCGGCCCGTGATAGGAGGCCATCTCGGCGCGCATGAGTTCCTCGCGCCCGATCTCGCCCGCGGCGAAGCGCTGGCGCACGCGCGCCTTCTCGTCGTTGGGCAGCCCGCTCGTCATCGGGCCCGCGGGCATGAAGACGCCGGGGATGTGGCCGAAGGTCGCCGCCGCGATCACGAGCCCCGGCACGATCTTGTCGCAGACGCCCAGATAGGCGGCCGCGTCGAAGGTGTTGTGCGAGAGCGCCACGCCCGCGGCGAGCGCGATCACGTCGCGCGAGAAGAGCGAGAGCTCCATGCCCACCTGGCCCTGGGTGACGCCGTCGCACATGGCGGGCACGCCGCCTGCCACCTGCGCCGTGCCGCCCGCCGCGCGCGCGGCCTCCCGGATCACGTCGGGAAATCGCTCGAAGGGCTGGTGGGCCGAGAGCATGTCGTTGTAGGCGGTGACGATCCCGAGATTGGGTGCGCGGTGGCCGGCGAGGCTGTCCTTGTCCGGCCCGCTCGCCGCGTAGGCGTGGGCCTGGTTGCCGCAGGAGAGATGCGCCCGGCGCGGCCCGTCCTCCGCGGCGCGGCGCATGCGCTCCAGATAGTCCCGCCGCGTCCCGTCGGAGCGGGCGCGGATACGGTCGGTGACGCGGGCGATGGTGGCGTTGAGCGGCATGTCGGACCTTTCCGTCCCAATCTAGCAACGCGGTTTAGCGCTAACAACCTCGCGCGGTCCCCGGCATCCGAATGCCGCGAGCCCGGTGGAAAACCCCGCCCGCTAAACTCCCGGCACTTGCCGGGGCTCCAGACGCAAACGTCGCGGCCCGTTTCGCCGCGCGCATTTGCGACGGGGCGCGCGTCAATTCGGGCCGGCCGATCGCTGCGCGGCTTGATCGTGGCGGTCTGTGCGGCCGATTGCGCGCCCCACCGGATGC
This sequence comes from uncultured Rhodobacterales bacterium, assembly GCA_964585075.1. GTDB lineage: Bacteria > Pseudomonadota > Alphaproteobacteria > Rhodobacterales > Rhodobacteraceae > Rhodosalinus. The sequence goes on along the minus strand of CAZPCU010000062.1, from coordinate 7,808 downwards.
GCCCGGCCCCGCAGCTTCGGACAGCGGGCGCGCCCGGTGCCAGCCCCTCCTGCCGCAGTGCCAGAGTTTGTGATTCGGAGGTTCCGCACCGGATCGGGAGAGCAGCCTGAAGTTGCTCTGGAAACGGATTGCGCAATCAATCGGAAATTGTTTCCCGACCTCGAGGAAAAGGGGGGCGCTTCCGTGACCCGTGAAGCGCCCGGCGCATTTCCCGATGAGAGCGGTTGCCTGCAACAAACCATCGGCCAAGCCGTCTCGGCGACATCGGCCAGGCGTGCCCTTCGGGCATCGGTTCGCCTGTCTCGCGACGCCGCGAGATTGATCGGGGTCCGAAAGCGATGTAACCGGCACCGAAGCACGTCTTGCCGGGTCGGGCCTCTCCGCAGCGGCGCTTCGGCCTGCCGGAGGCACTTCCGCTTGCCTGCCGCGATGTCGGACGAAGAGGGTCGTCGGATCGGCGCGAGGGAATGGGGTGCGTGAATGGATGCGGGCACGTCCGTCGGCAGGTGTGAAGGAGATGGTCGCTCCGGACGCGCTCCGGACGGGTTCTTGAATGAGCGGGATTGAACATGATGAGTAAGCGGATCATGAGTACGCGGATCGCTGTGGCCGGAATTCTCGCGGCCAGTCTTTCGGCATGTGCCGTCGCGCCGGGGGATTTCGAGTCCACCCCGGTGGTTCTTTCGACTTCGAGCGGCCCGGTCACCTGCCAGCTCTACACGCGGGAACGCGTCGATTGGGACCGCTCGATCGACCGGCCCGCCCGCATGAGCGTCGAGGAGGCGGACCGCCTCTGCGCCGCCGAGGGCCTTCGGCGGCAGAGGGGCGGCGAGGACACGGAGACCGCGGTGACCGAGGGCGGCGCCGGCAGCCCGTGGCCGGCGAGCTAGGATCGCTCCCGGTCCCGCGACGCCTTCCGCTTGCCCGCGCGGGGCGGTAAGGCAGCGCCATGAGCTTTCCCGGTCTTCCCGTCGTCCGCCTCAAGCCCAAGGCGGTCGCCCGCGCGCTCCGGCACGGGTTCCCCTGGGTCTATGCCGACGATCTCGTGACGGACCGCCGCACCCGCGCGCTGCCGCCCGGCAGCCTCGCCGTGCTGGAGGATGCCGGGCGCGCGCCGCTGGCCTGCGTGGCCGTGAACCCTGCCTCGAAGATCATCGCCCGCGTGCTCGACCGGGATCCCGCCGCCCGGGTGGACGCCGGATGGTTCGCCGCCCGGCTCGACCGGGCGCAGGCGCTCCGCGCGCGGCTATACGACGCACCGTTCTACCGCCTCGTCCATGCCGAGGGCGACGCGCTTCCAGGCGTGGTGATCGACCGCTTCGGGGATATCGCGGTGGTGCAACCGAACGCCGCCTGGGCGGAGGCGCATCTCGGCGCGCTCGTCGAGGCGCTCGTCGCCGTCACCGGCGTGAACACGGTTCTGAAGAACGCCGGCGGGCGGGCGCGCGCGCTCGAGGGGCTCGACGACGCTTCCACGGTGCTCCGCGGCGCGGCGCCCGAGGGGCCGGTGGAGGTGCCGATGAACGGCGCCATCTACATGGCGGACCTCACCGGCGGGCAGAAGACGGGGCTCTACTTCGACCAGCGGGACAATCACGCCTTCGCCGCCCGGCTCGCCGGGGGCGGCCGTGTGCTTGACGTATTCTCCCATGTGGGCGGCTTCGCGCTGGCCGCGCTCGCGCAAGGCGCGGCGGAGGCGCTGGCGGTGGACGGGTCCGCCCCGGCGCTCGCGCTGGCCGAGGCCGGCGCGCGCGCCTCGGGCGTGGCCGACCGCCTCTCCACCAGGCAGGGCGACGCCTTCGACGCGATGGCTGCGCTCGGCGCCGAGGGCGCGCGCTTCGATCTCGTGGTCTGCGACCCGCCCGCCTTCGCGCCCTCGAAACCGGCGCTGGAGGCGGGCCTTCGCGCCTATGAACGTGTCGCGCGGCTCGCCGCGCCGCTGGTGGCCGAGGGGGGCTTCCTCGTGCTCTGCTCCTGCTCCCACGCGGCCGATCTCTCGCGGTTCCGCCGCGCCTCTCTCCGCGGCGTCGGACGCGCGGGGCGGGCCGCGCAGGTGATCCGGACGGGCTTCGCGGGCCCCGACCACCCCCAGCACCCGATGCTGCCCGAGACCGGCTATCTAAAGGCGCTTGCGGTGCGGTTGTGAGGGCGCTGCTCGACGCCAACGTGCTCTATCCCACGGTGATGCGGGAGCTTCTTCTCGGCGTGGCGGCGCGCGGCGCGTTCCGCCCGCTCTGGTCCGCGCGGCTGCTCGAGGAATGGGCGCGGGCGGCGGCGAAGCTCGGGCCGGCCGGCGAGGCGCAGGCGCGCGGCGAGATCGCGCTTCTCCGCGCGGCCTGGCCCGGGGCCGAGATCGCGCCGGGTGCTTCGCTCGAGGCGCGGCTCTGGCTGCCGGACCCGTCCGACATCCACGTTCTCGCCGCCGCGGTCGCGGGTTCGGCCGACGTGATCGTGACCATGAACGCGGCCGACTTCCCCCGCGGCGTGCTCGCCGAGGAAGGCGTCTCCCGCGCCGATCCCGACGCCTTTCTCCTCGGGCTCTGGAAGGCCGATCCGGCGCTCGTTGCCGAGGCGGCGGAGGCCGTGCGCGCCCGGGCCGAGGCGCTTTCCGAGAACGGCCCCTGGGAGATGCGCGCGCTTCTGAAGAAGGCGCGGCTGCCGCGGCTGGGCAAGGCGCTCGCCTGAGGGTTGCGCGGCCAGGGTCGGCCCGCGTATCACGTCGTGCGGGGGCGCGCGGGCCGGAGTCGCGCCGTGAAGCGCATCGCCATCTTCTGCGACGGCACGTGGAACCGTCTCGCCGGGGGCCGGGAGTCCTCTGTCGCCCGGCTCGCCAAGGCGGTCCGGCCGGAGGGCGCGGAGGGCGTGCCGCAGATCGCCTTCTATGTCCGGGGCGTCGGCACCGGCCGCGGGACGACCTTGGCCGCGCAGGCGATCGACGTGGTGGGCGGCGGCGCCTTCGGCTGGGGCCTCACCGCCAACATCGAGGAGGCGTTCCGCTTCCTCGTCTTCAATCACGCGCCCGGCGACGAGATATTCCTGTTCGGCTTTTCCCGCGGCGCCTACACGGCCCGATCTCTGGCGGGGCTGATGCGGTCGGCGGGCATCCCGCTCCGCCGGAATGCGGGCCGGATTCCCGAGGCCATCGCCCATTACCGCGACAGGGGGTCACGGACCCACCCGAACGCGGAGCGGAGTTTCCGCCTCAGGCTGGACCTCTCCCCGCATCTCGTCACCAGCCCCGAGGAGCGTGACTGGCGCCTCGCCGGGGGTCACGAAGACGCGCCGCTCCTCTCCGTCGCCTATCTCGGCGTGTGGGACACGGTGGGCGCGCTCGGCCTGCCGGGGATGGCCGGCGTGATCGCCGAGCACCTGAACGCCCGCTACGCTTTCCACGACACGGATCTCTCCCGGATGGTGGCCTCGGCGCGCCATGCCGTGGCGGTGGACGAGCGGCGGCGCTTCTATCCGCCGACGCTCTGGGCGAACCTCGACGCGCTCGCCGCGCATGCGCCCGCCGGCAGCTACCGGCAGGAATGGTTCCCCGGCCGCCACGGGCAGATGGGCGGCCGCGAGCCGCCGGGCGGGCTCGGCGCCGCGGCGCTGCACTGGATCGTCGAGGGCGCGGAGGCGAAGGGGTTCGCCTTCGAGGCCGAGGCGATCGCGACCCCGGCGCCCGACCCGCTTGCGGGGCCCGCGCGGCTCGGCCAGGCGCCCGGGCCCGGCAACCTGTTCGGTCTCCTGCTCGCCGATCGCGAGGGGCCCGCGCGGCTGGACCGCCTGTCGGAGGCCGCCCGGACGCGGCTCACCGCGCGCCCGGACTACCGCCCCGGAAGCCTCGCCCGCGCCTTCGAGCGGCTCTCAGGCTAGCGCGCCCTCCGCGGTGAGGCGGCTCCGACCGCCGAGATAGGGCACGAGCGCGGCCGGAAGCTCCACCGAGCCGTCGGCCTGCTGGCCGTTCTCCAGCACCGCGATCAGGGTGCGCCCCACGGCGAGGCCCGAGCCGTTCAGCGTGTGCACGAACTCGGGTTTGCCGCCGCCTTCGGGGCGGAAGCGTGCGTTCATGCGCCGGGCCTGGAAGTCGCCGCAGACCGAGACGGAGCTGATCTCCCGATACCTGTCCTGCCCCGGCAGCCAGACCTCGATGTCGTGGGTCTTCTTCGCGCCGAAGCCCATGTCGCCGGTGCAGAGCACGACGGTGCGGTAGGGCAGGCCGAGACGCTCGAGGATGTCCTCGGCGCAGCGGGTCATGCGCGCGTGCTCCTCGAGCGAGGTCTCGGGATGGGTGATCGAGACCATCTCCACCTTCTCGAACTGATGCTGGCGGAGCATTCCCGCCGTGTCCTTGCCCGCGCTTCCCGCCTCGGAGCGGAAGCACTGCGTGTGGGCCACGAAGCGCCGTGGCAGGTCGCCTTCCTCGAGGATCAGGTCGGCGACGATGTTGGTCAGCGTCACCTCGGCCGTGGGCACGAGCCACCAGCCATCCTCGGTGCGGTAGCTGTCCTCGCCGAACTTCGGAAGCTGCCCGGTGCCGAACATCATCTCCTCGCGCACCAGCACGGGCGTCCAGGTCTCGGTGAGGCCGTTTTCCTCGACGTGGACGTCGATCATGAACTGCGCCAGCGCGCGGTGAACCCGCGCCACCGCGCCCGAGAGCACCACGAAACGCGCGCCCGAGAGCTTCGCGGCGGTCTCGAAATCCATCCCGCGCGCCACGCCCGCGATCTGGAAATGCTCCTTCGGCGTGAAGTCGAAGGCGCGCGGTTCGCCCTGGCGGCGGATCTCCGCGTTGTCGTCCTCGTCGGAGCCGTCGGGCACGTCGTCGAGAGGCAGGTTCGGGATCTCCGACAGCAGCTCGGCCAGCGCCTCGTCCTTGGCCTTGGCGCGGGCCTGCATCTCGGCCACCTCGTCCTTCTTCTCCGCGACGAGGGCGCGCAGGCGCTCGAACTCGGCCTCGTCGCCCGCCGCCTTGGCGCGGCCCACCTCCCTGGAGGCGCGGTTCTGCTCGGCCTGGGCCTGCTCCGCGGCGGTGATCGCCGCGCGGCGCGCCTCGTCCACCTTGAGAAGCGTCGCTGCGGCGGGGGCCTCGCCGCGCCGGGCCAGCGCCGCGTCGAAGGCCTCCGGGTTCTCGCGGATGAAGCGAATGTCGTGCATCGGTCCCTCTTGCGACTCGTCTGGATCGCGGCGGGTTATGGAGCAATTCGCCCGCCGACGTAAGGGCCGGGCGGCGCGCCCTCAGCGCGGCGGCGCGATGCGCTCGAGCGCCCAGCGGTCGAGGAGGGCGGCATGGATGCGCGGCGCGGCCCCCGGCGGCGTCCCGCCCGAGACGACGCCCACGACGCGCCAGCCGTCTCCGCGGCGCTCCAGCACCGGCCCGCCGGAGGAGCCCGCCGCCGCCGCGCAGGCGAGCTGCATGTGCCCCCGGCGCACCTTCACGACGGCGCAGTCGGTCCGCCCGCTCAGCGCGTTCGGGCGGCCGAACTGGTAGCCCAGCACCGCGCGCAGGCCGCGCCCGCCCGCGGAAGCCGCGGCGGGCAGGGGCGGCACGGCGAGCGCCGCTTCGAGCCGGATCACAGCGACGTCGGAGGCGACGTGGCTCTGGCCGAGGCCGCGCCAGCGCGGGTGCAGGTGAACCGCCGCCGCCTGCGCATGGCCGGCATGGGTGCCGAGATGCCAGCCGGCGACGAAATGCAGGTCGTGCAGCGGCACCGGCCGTCCGTCCGCGCCCGAGACGCAATGGGCGGCGGTCACCACCCTGTCGGGGGCGACCAGCGTTCCGCTGCAGATCGTGCGGTGGTTGAAGCCCGCCACGTTGACCCGCCCGACCGCGCGCCAGGTCTCGGAGCCCGCTTGGGGCAGGGGCGGCAGCTCGCCCTCCGCGGCGCCCGCGCGCGGCGCCGCGACGGCGAGGCAGAGGGCGGCGAGGAAGGCGGGGGCGCGCATCGGGCGCTCCTTCACGGGCTCGGGCGGCCGGCCGAGCCTAGCGTCGGGTCAGGCGTGTCGGCAAGCGCCCGAAGTCGCCTTGCAAAGCCCGCGCCCGCCACATAGGTTCGCGCCAGATCGCGCGGGGACGCCCCGCCAGTTGCCAAGGGAGTCCCCGATGGACGGTGCGAGCGCATTTGCCCAGATTCTTCCGCTGATCCTGATCTTCGCGATCATGTACTTCCTGCTGATCCGTCCGCAGCAGAAGCGCATGAAGGAACACCAGAAGATGGTGGAGAACCTGCGCCGCGGCGACCAGGTGGTCACCCAGGGCGGGCTGATCGGCAAGATCACCAAGGTCAAGGAAGACAACGAGATCGAGGTGGAGCTCGCCGAGGGCGTGCGCGTTCGGGTCGTGCAGAACACCGTTGCACAGGTGCTGAACAAGACCGAGCCCTCGGGCTCCTGACGCGGCCCCGGGAAGGTTCCGCCGCATGCTCCAGTTCGATCTCTGGAAGCGCGTCCTGATCTGGCTCGTCGTGGCCGCGGGGCTGCTTCTGGCCATGCCGAACCTGTTCTACGAGCGGGTCGAGACGCATAACGACGCGGTCGCGGCCATCGAGCGCGAGGGCGCGACGGCGGAGCGCGAGGCCGAGGCGGCGCTCTGGCCCGGCTGGCTGCCGTCCGGCATCGTCAATCTCGGCCTCGATCTCCGCGGCGGCGCGCATCTTCTCGCCGAGGTGCAGGTGGAGGACGTCTACGCCAGCCGGATGGACGCGCTCTGGCCCGAAGTGCGCGACGCGCTCCGCCCCGAGCGCGACACGGTGGGCACGATCCGCCTCCAGCCCTCCGCGCCCGACGAGCTGCGGGTGCGCATCTCCGAGCCCGAGGGCATGGCGCGCGCCCTCGAGGTGGCGCGCGGGCTCGCCCGGCCCGTGACCTCGGTGGCCGGGGCCGGCGCGCAGGATCTCGATGTGCGCGCCGAGGGCGACGAGATCGTCGTCACGCTCTCGGACGCGGAAAAGCGCGCCACCGACGACCGCACGGTGCGCCAGGCGCTGGAGATCATCCGCCGCCGGATCGACGAGGTGGGCACGCGCGAGCCCACGATCCAGCGCCAGGGGGCGGACCGCATCCTGATCCAGGTTCCCGGCATCGGCTCGGCGGCCGAGCTCAAGGAGATCATCGGCACCACCGCGCTGCTCACCTTCCAGCCGGTCGTGAGCCGCAACGCCGATCCGGACGAGCCCCCCGGGATCGGCAACGAGATCCTGCCCTCGATGGAGGAGGACGGCGTCTTCTACATCCTCGAGGAGGCGCCCGTCGTCACCGGCGAGGAGCTGGTGGACGCGCAGCCGTCCTTCGACGAGAACGGCCGCCCCGCGGTGAGCTTCCGCTTCAACCCGACGGGGGCGCGCAAGTTCGGCGACTACACCGCCGAGAACATCGGCAACCCCTTCGCCATCGTGCTCGACGGCGAGGTGATCTCCGCCCCGGTGATCCAGAGCCACATCCCAGGAGGCTCGGGCATCATCACGGGCAATTTCACGGTGGAGGAGTCCACCAATCTCGCCGTGCTCTTGCGGGCGGGCGCGCTGCCCGCGGGCCTCGAGTTCCTGGAGGAGCGCACCATCGGCCCCGAACTCGGCGCCGACTCGATCGAGGCGGGGCGGATCGCCACTCTGGTGGCCTTCGTCGCCGTGCTGGTGTTCATGGGGCTTTCCTACGGGCTCTTCGGGCTGTTCGCCAACGTGGCGCTGATCCTGAACCTCGGTCTCATCTTCGGTCTTCTCTCGCTGATCGGGGCGACGCTGACCCTGCCGGGCATCGCCGGGATCGTGCTCACCGTCGGCATGGCGGTGGACGCCAACGTGCTCGTCTTCGAACGC
>CAZPCU010000061.1:8081-8786 GCA_964585075.1 uncultured Rhodobacterales bacterium | reverse complement strand
AGGAAGGCCGGCAGGAAGGCGCGGCCGATGTCCTGCGTCAGGGCGAAATCGGCCTCCCAGTCGCCGGTGTTCCGGTCGTCCATGAAGATGCCGCCGACCCCGCGCGCCCGCTTGCGGTGCGGAATGTAGAAATACTCGTCCGCCCAGGCCTTCAACTCTTCGTAGAGCGCCGCCCCGTGCGGCGCGAGATGCGCCTTCTGCGTGTCGTGGAAATGAGCCGTGTCCTCGGCATACTCGATGCACGGGTTGAGGTCGGACCCGCCGCCGAACCACCACGCGCCCGGTGTCCAGAACATGCGCGTGTTCATGTGCACGGCCGGCACGTGCGGATTCTGCATGTGGGCGACAAGGCTGATCCCGCTGGCCCAGAAACGCGGGTCGCTGTCCATGCCCGGCACGCCGCGGGCGGCCATCGCGGCCTGCGCGGCCTCTCCCAGCGTGCCGTAGACGGTGGAGACGTTCACGCCCACCTTCTCGAACACGCGGCCTGCGCGCATCACGCTCATGAGCCCGCCGCCCGCGTCGGACCCGTCGTCGGAGGCGCGGCGCGTCTGCGTCACCTTGAAGCGGCCCGCGGGGCGGTCCGACAGGGGCCCCTCGGTCTGCGCGTCCTCCAGCGCCTCGAAGGCAGCCACGATCTCGTCGCGCAGCTCGCGGAACCATGCGCTCGCGCGCGCCTTCTCGCTTTCCATCATGGCGCTCATG
>CAZPCU010000061.1:0-8046 GCA_964585075.1 uncultured Rhodobacterales bacterium | reverse complement strand
CGCCGTCGCAAAGACCTAGCAGCGGCCGCGGAGCTTGGCCAGAACCGCGGCGCCTTGCGCGTTGCGCGGCGCGCGTACCGGGCCTATCGTCGGGACATGCGCCTCGCTTTCCTCCTCCTCGCCGCGCTGCTCGCGCTCTCGGCCTGCACACAGCGGGACATCTGCATCTCGCAGGCGACGCGCGACCTTCGCGTGCTCGACGGGCTGATCGCCGAGACGCGCGCGACTCTCCGGCGCGGCTACGCCGTCGAGGAACGCGTGATCGAACGCACGCGCGTCAGAAGCTGCCTCCGCGCCGACGGCAGCGTGGGCGTGTGCAACGTCGAGGTTCCGACGACCGTGCGCACGCCGGTCGCCGTGGATCTCGCGGCAGAGCAACGCAAGCTCGACTCGATGCTGAAGCGGCGCGAGTCCCTCGTTCGGCAAACCGAGGCCGCGGTGCGCGCCTGCCAGGAAGCCTACCCCGAGGGCTGAGCGATCGCGCCGCGCCGCGCATGGCAGACGAGGCGCGCGCCCGTCAGTGCGCCGGGGCCGCCACCGGGTCGAGGAGCGTGCGGCCCCCGTCCACCGTCATGATCTGACCGGTCACGAAGCCCGCGCCCTCGGAGGCGAGGAACTGCACCGCCTCGGCGAGTTCGCCCGGCGCCGCGATTCGCGAGAGCGGGGTGTGATCCTCGATGTCCTCGCGGTACTCGGAGTTTTTCTGCAGCGCGCCCTTGAGGCTCGCCGACATGACCGATCCGAACGCGACCGCGTTCACGCGGATCCGGTGCGGCGCAAGCGCGACCGCGAGCGACCGGGTCATCTGGTCGAGCGCGGCGGCGGAGACCGAGTAGGCCAGAAGGTCGGGATGGGTGCGCCGGGCGGCGATGGAGGACAGGTTCACGATGCTGCCGACCTGCCCTTCGGCCTGCGTCTCCGCCTGCTTGATCATGCGCCGGGCGACGCACTGGCTCAGACGCAGGCTCGTCATCAGGTTCTGCGCAAGAAGCTTCTCGACCGACTCGTCCTCGGGATCGAGCGGGTCGGACGGCATCATCTCCCGCGACCCGTTCACGAGGATGTCCACCCGGTCGAAGCTGTCGATCGTGGCCGAGAGCAGGTTGGCGATGGTCAGCCGCTCGCGCAGGTCGCCGGCGAAGTAGCGCACGTTGCTTTCCTCCGCCGTGTCGCCGAGTTCGTGGGCGAGGCGCGCCTCGTCGATGTCGGCGAACATCACGTTTGCGCCGCGGTCGGCGAAGTGCCGCCCTATGGCGAGCCCGATGCCGTTGGCGGCGCCGGTGACGATGGCGGTCTTGCCTTCGATGGAAAAGGACATGGGGGTGGGCTCCTCGCGGGATCAGCGGGTGCGGCGGGGCCGCGCGGCTTCGAGAATCTTGTATCGCGCGTCGCCGCCGGTCTCCGCGGTCTCTGCAAAGCGTTCCGACAGCGCGGCCTCATAGGGCAAGTGCCGGTTCGCCACAAGCCAGAGCCGCCCCGCGGGGGAGAGGCAGGCCGCCGCGGCGGCGATGAAGGCGCGCCCGATCCCGGGATCCGCCGCGCGACCGCCGTGGAAGGGCGGGTTCATCACCACCCCGCCGAGCGGCGCTTCGGGACGCCAGCGCGTGGCGTCGGCCCAGTGGAAGCGGGCGCGCGGGTCGCGGATGTTCTCCCGCGCGCAGGCGAGCGCGAGATGGTCGGCTTCCACGAGGTCGATCGTCTCCACGCCCTCCCGGCGCAGGGCCGCTTCGGCGAGATAGCCCCAGCCGGCGCCTAGATCGGCGAGATGCGCCGGCATCCGCGCCGGCAGCGCCGCGGCGAGGACGGCGGAGCCGGGATCGGGCCCGTCGGCGGAGAAGACGCCGGGCGCCGTGACGAAACCGCCCCCGACCTGCCGGCGCGGCGGCGCGCGCCAGTCCGCGAGCGTACCGGCGGCGGCGAACCAGAAGAGCTTTCCGTGCGCCTTGTTGATCGGCCCGGCGACCGGGACGCGCGCACGGAGTGCCCGCAGCAGCGCATCCGCGCCGTCCGTCTTCTGGCCGTCCACGACCACCGGCCCGCCGCGGGCCACCAGCGCCTCGGCGCGGGCCACTGCGTCTCGCGCCTCCGCGCGGGCGCGCGGCAGGACCACGATCGCGGCGGCATAGACGCCCGAGGCTTCGGCCGGGGGGTCGGGGCGCGTCGTCCATCCCGCCGTAGCGAAGGCGTCATGGTCGGGCCGAAATCTCTGGATCACGTCCACGCGGTCGCGGTCCAGCGCGGAGAGATCCATGCCCGCGCGCGCGCCCAGCACCGCGATGCGCCCCTCGGCCGGAAGCTCCAGCCCGCCCCCTTCGAGGGCCAGCGTCAGGCGCGGCGCGCCCATCGCGGGCCGCCTATTCCTTTTCCATGGTGCACTGCAGCGGATGCTGGTGCCGGCGCGCGAAATCCATGACCTGCGCCACCTTCGTCTCGGCGATCTCGTGGCTGAAGACGCCGACGACGGCCACGCCCTTCTTGTGCACGGTGAGCATGATCTCGAACGCCTGGGCGTGGCTCATGCCGAAGAACCGTTCGAGCACATGCACGACGAACTCCATCGGCGTGTAGTCGTCGTTGAGAAGCAGGACCTTGTAGAGCGGCGGCCGCTTCGTCCTGGGCTTGCTTTCCACGACGACGTCCGCATTCGTCCCGCCCCCGTCGGGGCGGTCGGACTGAAGGGTCCATGTCCGGGCGGGAACGTGCATAGCTTCGCTTCGCGTCTCGCGTCGTCGCTTTCGGCCCGTTTATATAATCGGCAGGGGTTCAGTGAAAAGGGGGCGACGGGGCGATGAGGGACAGATCGCCGCGATCCGGGTCGATCCGCGCCGGCGCGCCCGCGTGACTTTGCCGCAACGGGCCAGCCTGCAAGGAAGGCGCCGGTTCCAGCAGCACGCCGGCGCATAGCGCCCTCATTTGGGCACAGCCGCCTTCGCGCCACAACATCTGGGTGGCCTCCTGGAGGTCGAATCCGGAAAAATCACGGTGAGTGAAGGCTTTATTCGGCGTTCTTCCTGTGATAACGTTCCACGCAATCAAGTCGCCAGCCGGAAACCGGCGGCACGAGCAGACGAGGCGGGACAGTGATGGCGCGGGCGTACAGGCAGCCGGTCCGGTTGGGCCTATATTTCATTGCATTCATCTGGTTGCTCGTGGTGGTGCCGCTGAGCGCGGTCGCAGCGCCCTATGCCGCGATGGTGATGGACGCCCGCTCGGGCGAGGTCCTGCATTCAAGGAACGCCGATACCCGGCTCCATCCGGCCTCCCTCACGAAGATGATGACGCTCTACGTCGTGTTCGAGGCGGTGGAGAACGGCGAGATCGGGCTCGACGATCTCGTGACCGTCTCGCGTTTCGCCGCGGCCGAGCCACCCTCCAAGCTCGGGCTCCGCGCGGGGCAGAAGATCAAGCTGCGCTATCTGATCCGCGCGAGCGCGGTGAAGTCCGCGAACGACGCCGCGACGGCGATGGCCGAGGCCATTTCGGGATCGGAAGCCGCCTTCGCCCGGCGGATGAACCGCACCGCCCGGGCGCTCGGCATGACGCGGACCACCTTCAAGAACGCCCACGGGCTGACGGAAGAGGGCCACCTCTCCACCGCGCGCGACATGACGATCCTGGGGCGGCACATCTTCTACGACTACCCCGAATACTACAACCTGTTCTCGCGCCGCTCGACCCACGCGGGGATCAAGACCGTGCCGAACACGAACCGGCGGCTGCTTAACGCCTATCGCGGCGCGGACGGCATCAAGACGGGCTACACGCGGGCTGCGGGCTTCAACCTCGTGGCCTCGGCCGAACGCGGCGGCGAGCGGATCATCGCCACGGTTTTCGGGGGCCGCTCCACGGCCTGGCGAAACCAGCGCGTGGCGGAACTCCTGGACATGGGCTTCGAGCGCGCGCCTTCGCGGGTTGCGGTGAACCGCCCGGCGCGGCCGCCCTACCTGGGCAAGATCGGTCCGGGCGGCGCCAACGGCACGGAGATCCGCATGAGCGGGATCGTGGCACGCTCGCTCCGCCCGGTCGCACGGCCGGGCGCGACGGAGCCGGCCCCGGTGGCCGTGGCGAGCGCGGCGGTGATCGACGGCGCCATGGCGGAGGTGGTCGAGGCCACGGTGAGCGACGTTCTTGCCGAGGTAGCCGCGGTGCCCGCGGAGGTGCCGGAGGAAACCGTCGCCGAACTGGTCGCCGAGACGGTGCAGGCCGAACCGCCGGTCGCCCAGGGCTCCGACGGCGCCAGCGCACCGACGGTGAGCCTCGCGCCCGAAACCCGGCCCGAGGCGCTGCAACTCGCCAGCGTCAAGACCGACGAGGCGGACGAAGCCCCCGAAAGCCGGGTCGTCACGCGGCTCTCCACGTCGGGCGGGCGGCACTGGGGCGTCAACCTCGGCCGCTTCCCCACGCGCACCAGCGCGGAGAAGGCGCTGCTGACCACGGCGCTCACCGAGATGACGGCGCTCGACGGCGCGCTCCGCAAGGTCGTCCGGAGGAGCGGCGGTTTCGAGGCCAACTTCCACGGCCTCACCCGCGAGGGCGCGGACCGCGCCTGCCGACGCCTGCAGGCACGCGGCATGACATGCTTCATGGTCGGCCCGGGCTGAGGCGGGGCGCCCGCCTCAGGGCTTCGGGTGATCGTCGTACTCGTCCGACAGGATGCGGCGCGCATCGCCCTCCGGGTCGTCGTACTGGCGCGAGCGCACCGTGTAGACGAAGAAGACGAGCCCCAGCGCGCCGAGGAACACCGAGATCGGGATCAGGTAGGCGAGGATGTTCATGAGCGTCCCTTGAGCCGCAGCGCGTTCAGCGACACGGTAATCGAGGAGGCCGACATCGCCAAGGCGGCAACCAGCGGCGTCGCCCATCCGATGACCGCGATCGGCACGGCGACGACGTTGTAGAGCGTCGCCAGCCGGAAGTTCTCGTGGATGCGCTTCGTCGCGGAGCGGGCCACGGCCACGGCCTCGGCCAGCGGTTCCAGATCGCCGCCGAGAAGCACGATGTCGGAGGCGACGCGGGCGGCGTCGAGCGCCGAGGCGGGCGAGATCGAGGCGTGCGCGGCGGCGAGCGCGGCGGTATCGTTGAGCCCGTCGCCCACCATGAGCACATTCGCCCCTGCCTCCGAGAGCGCCTCGACCTCCGCGGCCTTGTCCTCGGGCCGCATGGAGGCCCGCCATTCCTCGATGCCGAGCCGCTCGGCCAGGGCGCGCACCGGCGCCTCGGAATCGCCCGAGAACAGCAGGATCCGCATCCCGTCGGCGCGCAGCGCCGCGACGGCGGCCTCCGCGCCCTCGCGCAGCCGGTCGGTGAAGGTGAAGGCCAGGGGCTCCCGCCCCTCGACGGCAAGCCAGGCGGCGGTCGTCTCGCCCGCGGTCGCGCCCACCCAGTCGGCCCGGCCGAGCCGCACCCGGCGGCCCTGCCAGCGCGCCTCGGTCCCGTGTCCGGGCACCTCGGCGAGGCCCTCCAGCCGCGCAGGCTTCACTCCCGCGGCCCGCGCCGCCTCGGCGAGCGCCCGGGAGAGCGGATGCGCCGACGCCTCGGAGAGCGCCAGCGCGATCTCGATGTCCTTGCGGGCATGGTCTCCGAGATTCGTCGGCACGGGCGTCCCGGCGGTGAGCGTGCCCGTCTTGTCGAGCACGACCGTATCCACCTGGGCGAGGCGCTCGAGGGCGGTGGCGTTCTTGATGAGCAGGCCCTTGCGGAACAGCCGGCCGGAGGCGGCAGTCGTCACCGCGGGCACGGCGAGGCCGAGGGCGCAGGGGCAGGTGATGATCAGCACCGCCGCCGCGATGTTGAGCGAAACGCGCAGGTCCCCCGACCAGAGCCACCAGCCCACGAACGAAAGCGCGGCGAGAATGTGCACGCCCGGCGCGTAGAGCTTCGCGGCCTTGTCGGCGAGAGAGGTGTAGCGGGAGCGTCCCGACTCGGCGATGGCGACGAGCTCGGCCATCCGGTGTAGCGAGGTTTCCTCGCCGACGGCGGTGGCGCGCACGGTGAGCGGCCCGGTGAGATTCACCTCGCCCGCACTCACGGTCATGCCGGGCTCCGCGCGGACGGGCAGCGTCTCGCCCGTGAGCAGCGAGCGGTCGAGCTCCGAGGCGCCCTCCACGATCTCGCCGTCCACCGGCATGCGCCCGCCGGGCCGCACTAGCACCAGATCGCCCGCGGAAAGCGCTCCCACGGCCACCTGCTCGGTCTCGCCGCCCTCGCGGATCCGCAGCGCCCGCGGCACTTCGAGGGCGGCGAGTTCCTCCGCCGCGGAGCGCGCCACGGCGCGTGTGCGGTGATCGAGATAGCGCCCCGCCAGCAGGAAGAAGGTGAGCGCGATGGCGGCGTCGAAATAGGCGTGCTCGCCCGAGAGCGAGGTCTCCCAGAGGGAGGTCGCCACGGCGAGCAGGATGGCCAGCGAAATCGGCACGTCCATGTTGAGCCGCCCGACCGACAGTGCCGTCCAGGCGTTGCGGAAGAATGGCTGGGCCGAGAAGGCGATGGCCGGCAGCGCGATCGCCGCCGAGACCCAGTGAAAGAGGTCGCGCGTCACCCCTTCCGCGCCGGACCAGACGGCGATGGACAAAAGCATCACGTTCATGGCGGCGAATCCCGCCACCGCGAGGCGCATCAGCAGGTCGCGGCCCGCCCGGTCGGTCTCGGTCGCCGAAAGCGTGCCCGCGTCGAGCTCGTGCGCCTCGTAACCGAGCCCGTCCAGAACCTCGACGAGCTCTTCGGCCGTCACCTCCGGATCGGCCTCCACCGAGGCGCGCTTCAACGTGAGGTTCACGCGGGCGGAGCGCACCCCGGGATGGGCGGAAAGGCCCTTCTCGACGGTGGAGATGCAGCCCGCGCAGTGGATCGTCGGGAGCGAGAGCGCGATGCGCGCCTCCTTCTGGGGGGCGCGGGCGGCGAGGTCTTCCGCCGCGGGCGCGGCGGTGCAGGCGGGGCAGGCCGAAGGGCGGACGGCGGTGCTCAACGCGTCAGCCTCGCACGTAAATCTCGATGCGCTGCTCGAAGGGCGTTCCGTCGAGCGATTGCGCCGTCATGCGAAGGTTCCAGTAGCCCTCGCCGAGATCGGTCCGCGCGACATAGTCGCGCCCGTCGAAGCTGAACTCGGGCGTGAAGTCATCCTGCACATGCGTGGCGCGTCCCATGGTGGCGTCGAGGCGCCCGAGCTGCACGGGGTCGCCCTCCGCGTCGCGGATGGACAGCACGAGGTAGCCGTCCTCTACGTCGGCGGAGACGTCCCAGCCGAGCGCCTGCTGCGCCGCGCGCCGCTCGTCGAAGCTTTGCGACGCGACGTAGGAGTTCTTCACCTCCAGCCCCGGGAATGTCGCCACCGCGTTCCAGGCCAGCGCGAGGTTGACCCCGATGATCACGGTGAAGGCGGCCACGAAGATGGCCAGGGCATGCCTGCCGGTGAACTCACGCTCCTTCTTCATTCTGCGGCCCTCCCGAAGAAGATGGTGTCGTTATGCGCGCGTTCCGCGTTGGTGAGGTCCTCGACCCAGAAGCGGAAATCGGTGCGCTCGGCGGCGGCCGGCTCGGACCCCGGCGGCGCGATCACGTAGACGCGCTGCAGGAAGGTCCTGTCGGCCGGCACCTCGACGGTCTCGTAAGGCGTGCCCTCGAGCTGAACGCGCAGCTGCGGGTGGCCGGTGAGCGAGATGCGGAACGGCCGGTCCTCGCCATGCTTGTTGAGCAGCCTCACGTCGTAGGTGTTCCGGATCGAGCCGTCCGAGAGCGTGACGTAGGTGGGGTTGCGCACGGGCGCCACGGTCATCTCGATGTCCGGCCGGATGAACAGGGCGAAGAGTAGGCCCAGGCCCACCGCCGCCCAGAGCGCGGTGTAGAGCATCACGCGCGGGCGGAAGACGTGCTTCCAGACGGGCTTGGGCGCGCCGCCGGCGCGTTCGCGGTTCTCGTCGGAAAGCGCGATGTAGTCGATCAGGCCCCGCGGCTTGCCGAGCTTCTCCATCACGTCGTCGCAGGCGTCGATGCAGAGCGCGCAGGTGATGCATTCGAGCTGCTGGCCGTCGCGGATGTCGATGCCCATCG
>CAZPCU010000060.1:0-8868 GCA_964585075.1 uncultured Rhodobacterales bacterium | reverse complement strand
GACGCTTTACGTCGCCGGCATGATGATCTCGGCCTTCGCGCTGCGCGGCCTCGGGGGGATGTGATGACCCTTTCCTGGCTCTCGATCTTCCGCCTTGGCCTCGTGCAGATGTGCCTCGGCGCGATCGTGGTGCTGACGACCTCCACCCTCAACCGACTGATGGTGGTCGAGCTCGCCCTGCCTGCGGTTCTGCCGGGGCTCCTGGTCGCGCTGCATTACGGCATCCAGATCACGCGGCCGAACTGGGGGTTCCTGTCGGACGCCGGCGGCCACCGAACGCTATTCATCGTGGGCGGCATGGCCGTTCTGGCCGCGGGCGGGCTCGGCGCAGCCTGGGGCGTGGCGCTGATGGAAGCGAGCTTCGCGCTCGGCCTCGCCGTCTCGATCGCCGCCTATGCGCTGATCGGCGTGGGCGTCGGCGCCTCGGGCACCTCGCTCCTGGCGCTGTTGGCCACGGCCACCGCGCCGCACCGGCGCGCGGCGGCGGCGACGATCACGTGGCTGATGATGATCTTCGGCATCGCGGCGACGGCCGGCACCGTGGGCGCCTTCCTCGATCCCTATTCCCACGCGCTGCTGCTCAGGATCGTGGCCATCGTGGCAGGGGGCGCCGTTCTGCTCACGATCCTCGCCGTCTGGGGCGTCGAGCGCGGGGTCGAGGCGCAGCCGGCGCATGACGAGCAGGGCTTCGTCGAGGGCCTGAAAGAGGTCTGGGCAGAGCGCCACGCACGCAACTTCACGATCTTCGTGTTCCTGTCGATGACGGCCTATTTCATGCAGGAGCTCATCCTCGAGCCCTACGCGGGCCTCGTCTTCGGCCTCACACCCGGGCAGACCACCACGCTCTCGGGCGCGCAGAACGGCGGCGTCTTCGTGGGCATGCTGGTCGTTGGCATCGCGGCCACCGGGATGCGGCTGGGCTCCTTGCGATCCTGGGTGGTCGCGGGGTGTCTGGGTTCGGCGGCGAGCCTCGGCGCGATCAGCTTTGCCGGAAGCGCGGGGCTGACTTCTGCGCTGATGCCTTCAGTCGTGGCGCTGGGGCTCTTCAACGGGATGTTCGCCGTGGCCGCCATCGGCTCGATGATGGCGCTTGCCGGGCAGGGGCGCGAGGCGCGCGAGGGCACGCGCATGGGTCTATGGGGCGCGGCGCAGGCCATCGCGGCGGGATTCGGCGGGCTGACGGGCGCCGCCGCCGCAGACGTGATGCGCAAGCTGATGGCGAGCGACGCGGCGGCCTTCGGCACCGTGTTCCTTGCCGAGGCGGCGCTCTTCCTCGTCGCCGCCCTGATGGCGATGAAAGTGATCGAGACCGCGCGCGCGCCAGGCCGCGCCGCGCTGATTCCGGGAGAATGAGACATGTATGACGTCGTCGTCGTCGGCGCCGGACCTTCGGGCGCAACCGCCGCGGAAGACCTCGCCCGCGAGGGCCGCAAGGTCGCCTTCATCGACCGCGAGGGCCGCATAAAACCCTGCGGCGGGGCGATCCCGCCGCGCGCGATCCGCGATTTCGACATCCCCGAGGATCAACTCGTGGCCAAGATCACCACGGCGCGGATGATTTCGCCCACCGGTCGGCAGGTCGATATCCCGATCGAGAACGGCTTCGTCGGCATGGTGGACCGGGAGCATTTCGACGCCTTCCTGCGCGACCGCGCGGAGGCGGCGGGCGCCGACCGCTACCGCGGCACCTTCACCAGGATCGAGCGCGACGACGACGGCACGCATGTCGTCTTCCGCGACAAGGAGAGCGGCGAGACGCGGCGGCTCAGCACGAAACTGGTGATCGGCGCGGACGGCGCGCGTTCAGGCGTGGCGCGCCAGGAGGTGCCGGGCGGCGACAGGATCCCCTACGTGATCGCCTATCACGAGATCATCGAGGCCCCCGGCAAGGTCGGCAGCTACGACCCCGAGCGCTGCGACGTGGTCTATGACGGGCGGATCTCCCCCGACTTCTACGGCTGGGTCTTCCCGCACGGGAAATCGGCGAGCGTGGGCATGGGCAGCATGGTGAAGGAGGTGGACGTGAAGAAGGCCACCGCCGACCTGCGCGCGGCCTCCGGCCTTGCCGACTGCCCGACCATCCGGAAGGAGGGCGCGCCCATCCCGCTCAAGCCGCTCGAACGCTGGGACAACGGCCGCGACGTGGTGCTCGCCGGCGATGCGGCGGGCGTCGTCGCGCCGTCTTCGGGCGAAGGCATCTTCTACGCGATGATGGGCGGCCGGGTCGCCGCCGCGGCGGCCGCCGCCACGCTGACCAGCGGCCAGCCCGCCAAGCTCAAGCTCGCGCGGCATCTCTTCATGCGCGAGCACAAATCGGTCTTCAAGATCCTCGGCGCCATGCAGGACGCCTACTACAAGTCCGATGCGCGGCGGGAACGCTTCGTCTCTCTCTGCCACGACGTGGACGTGCAGCGCTTGACCTTCGAGGCGTACATGAACAAGGAACTCGTGAAGGCCCGCCCTCTCGCCCACATAAAGATCGGGCTCAAGAACCTCGCCCATCTCTCCGGCATCGTCAGGGAGACCTACACATGAGCCTCACCGTCCCGGCCTGGGTCAACGGAGCGCTGATGCCGGTGGAAAAGCTGGACGCGCACCGGCGCGGGCTGCGCCACAAGGCGGTGTCGGTCTTCGTGATGCACGGCGACGAGGTGCTGCTCCAGCGCCGGGCGCTCGGCAAGTATCACACGCCTGGTCTCTGGGCGAACTCCTGCTGCACGCATCCGGGCTGGGACGAGGCGCCGCAGGACTGCGCGCGCCGCCGGCTGCGCGAGGAACTCGGCATCGAGGGGCTGCCGCTGGCCTATCGCGGGCAGGTCGAATACCGCGCCGCCGTCGGCGGCGGCCTGACCGAACACGAGGTCGTGGAGGTCTTCGTCGCAGAGGCGGGCCGCCGCGTCGCGCCCGACCCCGACCCCGCCGAGGTGATGGAGACGCGATGGATGCCGCTGGCCGATCTGCATGACGAGATCGCGCGCCATCCCGACCGCTTCACGCCCTGGCTGCGCATCTACCTGCAGCGCCACGCTGCGGAGATCTTCGGCCGCGTGACGGCCTGACCCCGCGCCCGGCGGCGCGACGACGGCATGCAACTCGACGATCCGGTCCTTCTGGGCCTCGCCGGCAGCCTCGTCGCTGGGCTGATGACGGGCGCCGGCGCGCTTCCAGTCCTGTTCGGGCGCAGCGTGTCCCAGCGCACCTCCAACGCGCTGCTCGGCTTCGCCGCGGGCGTGATGCTGACCGCGAGCTTCTTCTCGCTGATCCTGCCCGCGCTCGACTACGCCGAGGGGCGCTACGGCGGGCGGGTCCTGCCGGCCCTCATCGCCTCGGGCGGGATCCTGCTCGGGGTGGCCGCGATGTGGTTTCTGAACGAGCGCGTGCCGCACCGCCATTTCGTCTCGGGCCCCGAGGGACCGGTGCGCCCCAGGCTCGAGAAGATCTGGCTCTTCGTCATCGCCATCACGCTGCACAACTTTCCCGAAGGCATGGCCGTGGGCGTGGGCTTCGCCTCGGGCGACGTGGGCAAGGGGGCGGCGCTCGCGCTCGGCATCGGGCTTCAGAACATGCCCGAGGGGCTCGCCGTCGCGCTGGCGCTCGTGGCCGAGCGCTACCCGCCGGCCCGCGCCGTGCTGATCGCCACGCTGACCGGGCTGGTAGAGCCGGTGGGGGGCCTTCTGGGCGCCGCCGCGCTCGCCCTGGCGGAGCCGCTTCTGCCCTGGGGCCTCACCTTCGCGGCGGGCGCGATGCTTTACATCATCAGCCACGAGATCATCCCCGAGACGCACCGCTCCGGCTACCGCAAACAGGCCACCGCCGGGCTGACCGTGGGCCTTGTCGTGATGCTGATTCTCGACGTGGCGCTGGGTTAGCCGGCGCGGCGGCCGCGCATCTCCTGCGAGACCGCGCCCTCGAGCCCGGTGGAGCCGTAGAGCCAGTCCACCGCGTCGTACCAGTCCTCCGGGCTCTTGGCCCGCATGATCGCGTTCCTCAGCTCGGCATGGGCACCCGCCGGGTGGTAGACATGCGCGCCCACCTCGCGGGACTGAAGCTGCACCCGCGCGGTGCGCAGCGTGCGGCGCGCGTTGTAGGCGGGAAGCGCCTTTTCGACCTCGCCGCCCGCCGCCTCCATCTCGTGGGCGAGCGCCACCGCGTCCTCCATCGCCATGCACGCCCCCTGCGCCATGTATTGCAGCATGGGGTGCGCGGCGTCGCCCAGAAGCGCGACGCGCCCGTCCACCCAGTTCGCCACGGGCTCCCGGTCGCAGAGCACCCAGAGCTTCCACTCCTGCCCCTTCTCGATCACCTGCCGCGCCATGGGCGCGACGTGCTCGAAGCCGCGGCGCACCTCGTCGTGGGAGACGGGCTTGCCCGCCACGGGTTCGGGCGCGTCGTTGTGGTAGGTCACGACCAGGTTGAAGAGCTTCCAGCCCGACAACGGATAATGAACGATATGGCACCTGGGGCCTGCCCAGAGCGTGGCGGCGTTCCAGCGCAGCTCCTCCGGCATCTCGTCGGCCGGGATCACGCTGCGATAGGTGGTGTGGCCGGAGACGCGCGGCGCGCCGTCGCCCACCAGCTGCGCCCGGACGGGCGACCAGAGGCCGTCGGCACCGATGAGTGCGCGGCCCGTCACGCGCTCGCCGGACTCGAGGATCGCGGTCGCGGTCCCGCCGTCCTGCGCGTAGCCCGCGACGGCCGACGAGGTGCGCAGCTCCACGAGCGGATGCGCCTCGCAGGCCTTGAGGAAGACACCGTGCAGTTCACCCCGGTGCACCACGGCGTAGGGGTTGCCCATCCGCGCGCGGAACGCCTCTCCGAGCGGGATGCGGCAGATTTCCTCCGCCGTCAGCGCGTCCATGAGGCGAAGGCTGTCCACGTAGACGGCCATCTTCCGCGCCGTCTCTCCCACGCCGAGATAGTCGAAGGCATGAAAGGCGTTGGGGCCGAGCTGGACCCCCGCACCGATCTCGCCGAGCTGGCGGGCCTTCTCCAGCACCAGCACGGGACATCCCTTCTGGGCGAGGCCGATCGCGGCGGCGAGCCCGCCGATCCCGCCCCCGGCGATCAGGATGGGGCGTTCCGCCATCCGCCTCACTCCGCCGGGCCGATGGCGAGCGAGATCGGTGCCAGCCCGTCGATGCCGCCCTCGATCCGGTCCCCCGGCCCCACCGGGCCGACCCCCGCGGGCGTGCCCGTCATGATCAGGTCGCCCGGGCGCAGGTGGTAGAACTTCGAGAGGTCCGCCACGATCTCGGGCACGGAATGGATGAGGTCGGCGAGATGCGCGTCCTGCCTCACCTCGCCGTTGACCGCGAGATGGATGCGCTGCGGGCCGATCTCGCCGATCGCGTCGGCCTTCGTCATCTCGGCGAAGACGGCGGAGCCCTCCACGTCCTTGCCGAGATCCCAGGGCCGCTGCTTCTCGCGCGCCCTGAGCTGGAGGTCCCGGCGCGTCATGTCGAGGGCGCTGCCATAGGCGTAGATCGCGGCGGGTGCGTCGGCCACGCTCACACGGAAGGCCGGCGCGCCGATGGCGAGGGCCAGCTCCATCTCGTAGTGAAAGTTCTCCGTGCCCGGCGGGTAGGGCAGCGTCGCGCCCGAGGCGAGGAAGGCCGAGGGCGACTTGGTGAAGTAGAAGGGCGCCTCCCGGTCCGCCTCCACCCCCATCTCGGCGGCGTGGGCGGCGTAGTTCCGCCCCACGCAGAAGATGCGCCCCACCGGGTAAAGCGCCGTCTGCCCGGCCACGGGGATGCCGGGCGTCGCCGGCGGTTGGAACAGGAAATCGGTCATGCGGTCCTCCCTCGCGAGCCTCGCCGGCCCTCATGGGTCGTATACGAATGATAAGTATGCTTGTCAATTACAGGGCCTTCGCATAGGCTGTGCCCATGCTGGATCTCTACCAGATGCCCGGCCACCTGATCCGGCGGCTGAACCAGATCTCGGTGTCGGTCTTCACGGAGGCGATGCGGCGCGCCGGCCACGACCTGACGCCGGTGCAGTTCGCCGCGCTGTCCGCCCTCGCGCGGCATCCGGGGGTGGACCAGGCGACGCTCGCTGGCCTCGTCGCCTATGACCGCGTGACGCTCGGCGGCGTGGTGGACCGGCTCGAGGCCAAGCGGCTCGTGGCGCGGGATGTGAGCACGCGCGACCGTCGCGCCCGGGAACTGCGCCTCACCGCCGAGGGCCGCGACCTTCTCGCCCGGGCGGAGCCGGTGGTCCGCGCGCTTCAGGACGACATCCTCGCCGGGCTCGCGCCCGCCGAACGGTCGGAGTTCCTTCGGCTGCTCCAGAAGGCGACGGAAGCCGGCAACGCGCGCAGCCGCGCGCCGCTCCAAGCCGGGGGCGCGCCGGTTCAGAACGGGTAGGGCCCCGGCGCCTCCCCGGCGAAGACATGCGTGGAGCGGAACCCGCGATCCCATTCGTGGACGAGGCAGCCGCCGGGCTCCAGCGTGAAGGCCGGGGAACTGTCCGGGCGGTAATCGGCCTCGATCATGTGCGCGACGGCCGGCCCGATCACCACGGGCCAGCCGCCGCACATGCCCGTCATGTGCCGGTGCACATGGCCGCAGACGATGCGAAGCTCGGCCTGATGCCCCACCACGGCGGCGGCCAGCGCGGCCGCGTTCCGAAGCCCGATCATGTCCATGAAGTCGATCCCGGTATCGAAGGGCGGATGGTGCAGCGCCACGAGCGCGGGCCTGTCCGGCGCCTCCGCCAGCCGGTCGGCGAGGAAGCTCAGCGACCGCTCGGACAGCACACCGTGATCCACGCCGGGCTTCACGCTGTCGAGCCCGACGACGCGCACCGCGCCCACGTCGCGGCACCAGTCCTGCGGCCCGTCCGGCGGAAGGCCGAGTGCCGGGAAGGCGGCCGCGAGCGCCGCGCGGTCGTCATGGTTGCCCGGAAGGACGGCGAGCGGCGCATCGAGCCCGGAAAGCCCTTCCCTCAAGGCCGCGTATTCCGCAGGCGTTCCGAGATCGGCGAGATCGCCCGTGACGAGGCAGAGGTCGAACGGGCCGATCTGCGGCATCAGCGCCGCGAGCCGGGCGGCGAGCCGCGCGAGGCAGGCGCGCGGGTCCACCCGGCCGGCGATCACCTCCGGCGCGGCCCGAAGATGCGTGTCGGTCAGATGAAGGATGCGCGCCATTCCCGTCGCCCCGTTTTCGTCCTCGAAGCTCAAGGCTGGATCAGCTTCATGACCGCGCCGTGTCAAGGAACCGAAATTCTGGATTCACCCCGGCTCATGCGCCATCTTCCATGGGGAAACAGGCACGCGAAAGGCGACGACATGATGCGATTCACTCGGTGGCTGGCAGCCGCGGCCCTCGTGCTTTCCCCGGCCGGCGCAGCGGCGGCGGAGGACCAGCGGGTCTACGTCTTCGGCAACAGCCTGATGAACTATGTCACCGACACGCCCGAGACGGCCGTTCCCTACTGGCTCGGCGTGCTCTCCGAGGCGGGCGGAACCGGGTTTGCGCTCGACGGGCAATGGGGCTTCATGTGGGACTTCGCGAGCGATCTGCCTCCGGATCCGAAATGGTCCTTCCCGAACGTGCCGAGGGCGTGGAGGGGGCGATCTCCGTTCGGCGAAGCCGCCTTCACCACCGTCATCATGAATCCGGCGAACTTCATTCAGCACCGCCGGCCCGACCAGACCTACCAAGCCAACATTCCCGAGCCCCCGAGCCCTCTCTCCGCCAGCCTCGCCGTGATCGACTGGGTGCAGGCCGAAGCGCCCGGCACGCGCATTGCGCTTTACGAGGGCTGGGCGAAGATGGAGGATTTCCCGCCAACGCGGCGGGAACTGCGCAGGTATCACGAGTACAACATGGGCGAGTATCATGACTGGTTCGTGGCCTGGGCAGCGGCCCTGCGCGCCGAACGCCCCGACCTGCGCGTGGATCTTCTGCCGGTCGCCAGCGTCATGTCCGAGCTGCTTACCTCGCCGCCGCTGGACGCGATCCCGGCCGAGGCGCTCTACATCGACGAAGGTCCGCACGGAACCGGGACGACCTATCTCCTCGCGGCGATGATCGTCTATGCGGGGCTCTACGACTCGCCGCTGCCGGACGACGTGGCGCTGCCGGACAGCGTGCATCCGGCTCTGCGCCAGAATTACGGAGAGGTGGCGCGGCGCATCGAGGCGCTGCTCGCCGAGGACCGGGACGCCGCCCTCGCGCCGGCCGCCGGGCCGGGGCCGAGCTCCGGCGGATCCGCGTCGGAAGCGCCGCTCCGGACGGCCCGGACGACGCCGGAGGATGCACCCGCGCCCGACACTGCCGCGAACTCCGTTGCGGCGGCGGCGGGCGCGGAGCCGCGTCCCGATCCGAAGCTCGCCATGGGCCTCAACGGCGTCACGGACTGGACCACGCAGCTCCCCTTCATCGACGTCTTCAAGACGTCCCGGCCCTGGATCGGGCACAGCGCCGATACATGGGGCGCCTTCAGCCACGAAGACCTGCGCGCGGGCGGGCACCTGACATCGGAAGGATGGCCCCGCAGCCTTCCGGACGGCGCCGACAGGCTCGAGGCGTTCATGCTCACCGACCTGCCGGAAGAGGCGCAAGGCGCGGCGGGGCAATACGTCATGCGCTGGGAGGGCACGGGCCGGGTGGAGGTCGTGGGCCGTTCCCGGCTCGTCCGGCAGGGCGCGAGGGCGATCGTCTTCAACTTCACGCCCGGGGAAGGCACCGTCGCCGCGGTGGTGAAGGAGACCGACAGCAACGATCCGATCCGCAACATCACCGTCGTGCGCGCGGACCACCTGGAGCTTCACGAGGCCGGCGCCGTCTTCAATCCGGACTGGCTCGCAAGGGTGGCCGATCTCAGGTCGGTGCGCTTCATGGACTGGATGAACACGAACGGCTC
>CAZPCU010000059.1:0-8923 GCA_964585075.1 uncultured Rhodobacterales bacterium | reverse complement strand
TAGTCGTGGCCGACGAAGATGCGCGTCTCGTCCGGCAGGGCGAGGATCTTCTGGACCGACTCGTACATCGTCTCGGACGAGCCGCCCGGGAAGTCGCAGCGCGCCGTGCCGAAATCCGGCATGAACAGCGTGTCGCCCACGAAGGCCGCGTCGCCGATGACGTAGGTCAGGCAGGCGGGCGTGTGGCCCGGCGTGTGCAGCACGTCGCCGCGCAGCTGGCCGATGTGGAAGCTGTCGCCCTCCTTGAAGAGCGCGTCGAACTGCGAGCCGTCGCGCTGGAACTCGGTGCCCTCGTTGAACACCTTGCCGAAGGTGTCCTGGACGATGCGGATGTTCTCGCCGATGCCGATCTTGCCGCCGAGCCGCTCCTGCAGGTAGGGCGCGGCCGAAAGGTGGTCGGCGTGGACGTGGGTCTCGAGGATCCAGACGGGGTCGAGCCCCTCGGCCTCGACGTAGTCGATGATCGCGTCGGCCGAGCGGGTGTCGGTCCGGCCGGAGGAGTAGTCGAAGTCGAGCACGCTGTCGATGATCGCCGCCGCCTTGCCGTGAGGCTCGCGGACGACATACGAGATCGTGTTGGTCGCTTCGTCGAAAAAGGCTTTCACTTCAGGTTTCATCGGGCGTCTCCCTCGGTTTCGGCGAAACATATACGGATTTGCGAATATGTTTCAAGGGGCGCCGTGCCGGAACCGCGCTTGACCTGCATCAAGGCCGGCGGGCAGGCTGGCTGGCATGCTCCGCAAGGCTTGAGGGAGGAGACCGGATGCCCACGCTGGAAGACCGCCGCGAGACTTTGCTGGCGCGCCTGGGAGAACTGGACGCGCGGCTGCACGCCATCGAGGCGGAACTGGACGCGCCGCACGCCCGCGACTGGGAGGAGGACGCGGTCGAGCGCGAGGGCGACGAGGTTCTGGAAGCGCTGGGCGAGGCCGGCCAGGAAGAGATCCGGCGCATCCGCGCCGCGCTCCAGCGCATCCGGGAGGGCGAATACGGCTACTGCGTCAGGTGCGGCACCGAGATCGACCCGGCGCGCCTCGATCTTCTTCCGGCCACACCGTTCTGCGCGAACTGCGCCGGAGAACTGAGTTCATGACCTGGGAGGGGGAGCGTCATGGCGGATGACGAGAAGACCCGGCTGGAAGCCGAGATCGCCGATATCGAGGAGCGTCTTCCCAAGGCGGACGAGCAGATGCGCGAGGAGCTGCTGGAGCGCCTCGAAGGGCTTGTCGCCGCGTTGCGGATGCGCGAGTACCGGGCCGCCGAAGAGGCTGAGCCCGACGACGATATCGAGGACCGGTTCGACAACCTGCCGGTCTGATCGCGGCGGCGTTCAGGAGAGCGCCACCCCGATGACGACAGCCATCAGTCCGAGCACCGAGAGGCCGAGCGCGGCGAGGTTGCGCGGGAGCGCCTTCTGCAGAACGGCGCGCATCGCGGCGTCGTCGAGCTTCGCGCGCTTGGCGCGCGCCACCGTCACGATGCTCCAGACGAGGCCGGCGAGGCCGAGAAGCGAGAGCGCCGCGCCGCCCCAGATCAGCATGTCCATGCGCATCCCTCCGTCCCGCTTCGCGCGCCCTGCGGGCTAGTGGATCGCCCCGCGCGCCGCAAGCCCTTGCGAGGCTCGGGGCGGGGCGCTAGCAAGAAGCTTCCCCCAAGCACGGAGGCAGGGTGCCATGCAGGATTTCGCCGAGCAGGAGAGCGCGGGCGGCGCGGGCGATGCCTACGGCGTCGCCGCGAACGAGCTGCGCCAGTTCATCGAGCGCTTCGAGCGGCTGGAAGCCGAGAAGAAGGACATCGCCGACCAGCAGAAGGAGGTCATGGCCGAGGCGAAGGCGCGCGGCTACGACACGAAGGTGATGCGGAAGGTGATCGCGCTCCGCAAGCGCGAACCCGACGAGATCGCCGAGGAGGAGGCGGTGCTGGAGATGTACAAATCCGCGCTGGGCATGACATGACCCGCGCCCGCGCGCTCGCCGGGGCGGAGGTCTTCGACGGCGCGCGGATCCGGCGCGGACAGGCGGTGCTGATCGAGGGCGCGCGCGTCGCCGCGCTCCTTCCCGAGGACGATCTGCCCGACAGCGCGGAGCTGGAGCGCCTTCCGGGCGGGACGCTCGCGCCCGGTTTCGTCGATCTCCAGGTGAACGGCGGCGGCGGGGTCATGCTGGGCGAGGCGCTTTCGCCGGAGGGCGTCGCCGGCATCGCGCGCGCCCATGCGCGCCTCGGCGCGACGTCGATCCTGCCCACCCTCATCAGCGACAGGCCGGAGGCGACCGCCGCCGCGATCGAGGCGGTCGCCGCGGCTTGCGCCTTCGGCGCGCCGGGCGTCGCCGGGCTGCACCTGGAGGGGCCGCATCTCGCCCGGGCGGGCGCGCATGATCCGGCCCGGCTGCGCCCGATGACGGACGCCGACCTCGCGCTCTACCTGGACGCGGCGGCGCGGCTCCCCTGCCTCATGCTGACCGTCGCGCCCGAGGCGGCGACGCCCGAGCAGGTCGCCCGGCTCGCCGGGGCCGGGGCGATCGTCGCGCTCGGTCATACCGATGCGCCGGCAGAAACCTGCGCCGCGCTCTTCGCGGCAGGGGCGCGCGTCGTCACGCATCTCTTCAACGCGATGTCGCAGCTCTCGCCCCGCGCGCCCGGTCTCGTCGGCGCGGCGCTCGAGGCGGGCGGCGTGGATGCCGGGCTCATCGCCGACGGGACCCATGTCGATCCGGCGGCGATCCGCGTGGCGCTGCGCGCCAAGGCCGGGCCGGGGCAGCTGTTTCTCGTGACCGACGCCATGGCGGTCGCGGGCACGGACGCCCGCGCCTTCCGGCTGGGCGGGCGGGAGATCCGGCGCGCCGAGGGGCGTCTCACGCTTCCCGACGGCACGCTCGCGGGCGCCGATCTCGACATGGCCGCCGCGCTTCGCGTGATGACGGGCGCCGTCGGGCTCGACCGGGCGCGCGCGCTCGCCATGGCCACCGCGATCCCGGGGCGGTTGGCGGGGCTCGCGCCCGGTGCGCCCGCCGACCTCGTGCATCTGGACGAGGGCCTCGCGCTCCGCCGCGTGTGGCAGGGCGGCGTCGAGGTCACGGCCGGATGAACCGCACCTCCGGCATGGCCGCGATGCGCGCGATGTCCTCGTCGTAGGCCGCGCTCAGTCGGGCGACGGTCTCGTCGTCCCAGCCGGGCAGGTCGATTTCCTCCTCCAGCTTGGCCGGATCGGCGTAGCGGTCGAGAAAGGCGGCCATCACCCGGCGGCGCTGGGCCGGCTTCATCGGCGGCGCCTGTTTCAGGTAGCCGGCGAGGCGCTTGGCGCCGAGATCGGTCAGGATGCCGGAGGCCACGTCGAAATCGCCCGCGAGCTCGGCCTCGGGCGGGAGCCCCCCGACCGCGCGCAGCACATCGGCCCAGACGAAGGCCGTGTCCTCGTTGCACCATAGGATCATCTGCAGGCCCGGCACCGCGTCCCGGATGCGCGCGATCAGATCCGACCAGCTGAGCTCCTCCGGCGCCGCGCCGTCGAGCATCTCGGCGAAATCCGTATGCCTGGAGCTCGCGAAGAGCGCGGGAAGGAAGGAGGCCGGGTCGCGGAGGCCCATGGCCATCACCACCTCGTCCTCGTGGAAGAGTTCCGCGAGATAGGCGAGCCGCTCCTCGGCGAGCGGATACAGGATCCCGCCCGCGAGCGCGAGGCGCGGGGCCGCGAAGAAACTGTCGTTGGACAGGACGAGGCGGCGCACGTTCCCGGGCGCCTCGTCGAGGATCGCGTCGAGGATCACCTCCCGGGCGTCCTCGGCCGGCGCGGTCTTGCGCATCGAGGTGAGCGTGTCGCGCAGCAGCTTGCGGTAGCGCCCGGGGCCGGGCACCGCCACACCGGCCGCCCGCAGCGTGTCGGCGTTGCGCAGGAGGCTCTTGAGCAGCCGGTCCTCGTCGGTGCAGTGCGCGCCGGTGTGGATGATGACCTTCATGCCGCTCCTTTCCCGCCCATGCCCGGCAGCTATACCCGCGCTTGCCGCACCGTCAAATCGCTCCGCTGGACAGGCCGCCCCCGATCGTCTAACGCAAGGGACTCAGGCCGGTATAGCTCAGCTGGTAGAGCACCTGACTTG
The DNA here is from genome assembly GCA_964585075.1 of uncultured Rhodobacterales bacterium. Taxonomy (GTDB): domain Bacteria; phylum Pseudomonadota; class Alphaproteobacteria; order Rhodobacterales; family Rhodobacteraceae; genus Rhodosalinus. The sequence goes on along the minus strand of CAZPCU010000059.1, from coordinate 4,829 downwards.
TAATCAGGGGGTCCCGGGTTCGATCCCTGGTGCCGGCACCATGATCTTCCGCCAAGGCCATGAGATGAATCGAACTTGCTGGGTGCGCCCCTGGCTCATTCACCCGATCGTCCAGCTTGCGGATCCCGTTGGCGGGCGCGCTGAGCCGCTGACTCGACTCTGCGTCCGGTCGAAGCTTGCGCCACTCATGCCAGCCAGCAGGCTCTAACGGATCTCCATTCGATCCGCGAACCCGAGCGCCACCCGCCATGGCCGCCGCTTGTGCCCATGACGAACCTTCCGAAACGGTGGGCAAAACCTTCGCCAAAAGGCGCCAATCCCTAGATCGATGTCGTTGGGCTCAGCGGCTCGCTTTCCGGTCACACGTCCTTGCCACCCGTGAAATTGAATTCGGCGCCGGTGCGGATGCCCGAAGGCCAGCGCATCGTCATGGTCTTGAGACGGGTATAGAACCGCACGCCTTCCATCCCGTGAATGTGATGGTCGCCAAAGAGCGACCGCTTCCAGCCGCCGAAAGAATGATAGGCCACGGGCACGGGGATTGGCACATTGACCCCGACCATGCCGATCTTCACGCGCGCCCAGAAGTCGCGCGCAGCATCGCCATCTCGGGTGAAAATGGCCGTGCCGTTGCCATATTCGTGATCGTTGATCATCCGCACGGCAGCGCCATAGTCCCCCGCCCGCACAACCGACAGGACCGGGCCGAAAATCTCTTCCTTGTAGATCGACATTTCGGTCGTCACGTTGTCGAAGAGGCAGCCGCCTATGAAATATCCGTTCTCGTATCCCTGAAGCGTGATATCGCGGCCATCGACGACCAGATTGGCGCCTTGGTCAATGCCCTCTGCGATCAGGTTGTGGATCCTGTCGTGGCTCTGCTTCGAAATGACCGGTCCCAGCTCGGAGTCTGGATCGGTAAAGGGGGCAACCTTCAACGCCCGGATGCGCGGCTCGAGGGCCTCGACAAGACGGTCGGCGGTTTGCTCTCCCACCGGAACGGCCACGGACACCGCCATGCAGCGTTCGCCGGCAGAGCCATAGGCCGACCCGATCAGCGCATCGACGACCTGGTCCATATCGGCATCAGGCATGATGACCATGTGGTTCTTCGCGCCACACAGGGCCTGCACGCGTTTCCCGTTCGCCGTGCCGCGCGAGTAGATATAGTGGCCGATCGGTGTTGAGCCGACGAAGCTGACGGCCTCGACCGTCGGGTTGTCGAGGAGAGCGTCCACGGCCTCCTTGTCACCGTTCACGATGTTGAAAACACCTTCGGGAAGCCCAGCAAGAGCCAGGAGCTCGGCGATGCGCATCACGACGGTCGGGTCCTTTTCGGATGGCTTGAGAACGAATGTGTTCCCGCAGGCGATCGCCAAGGGGTACATCCAGAGCGGCACCATGGCCGGAAAGTTGAACGGGGTGATTCCGGCGACGACGCCGACCGGCTGCCTGACGCTGAAACTGTCGACATTCTGGGCAACGGCTTCGGAATATTCACCTTTGAGGAGCTGCGGGATACCGCAGGCGAATTCGACCACTTCGATCCCGCGCGCGATCTCGCCTTTGGCGTCCGGAAGGGTCTTGCCGTGTTCGGCCGACAGCATTTCCGCCAGTTCGTCGGTGTGTTTTTTCAGCAAGTCGCGGAATTCGAACATGACCATGGCGCGTTTGGCCGGAGGCGTGGCCGCCCATCCGGGCAAGGCGTTGGCGGCGGTCTCGACGACGACATCCACGTCCGCCTTGTTGGCAAGAGAGACCTCTCCGGTGACCGCACCGGTCGCCGGGTTGTGAATCTCTCCGATGCGATCCGATGTGCCAGGCCAGGGCTTGTTCGACATGAAGTGACCGATAGGGCTCATGTGGGGCCTCCATAGCTTGATATCTCACGCCCAAGGTTGCACCGCACCGCGTCACGCTGACAGGACGCGAGCGTCGTGCCCCCGTTTCTTGATTGGTAATGCGATACAACGCCCTGGGGACAGGTACAGTTCGGAGCGCAGATGGGAACAGTTATCCGGGTGCGTTCCGTCAACTCCTCCATGTCGCTGCCGGCTTGATGAAACCCCGAGTTTCGGGGCCTTGCCGAAGCCAATTTCCGTTATTGGCTTGGATTGCCTCCGGATCATCCCTAAACGTCTTCCACGGGGCGCGCGCCCAGCTCGGCAGCATTGGCGCAGGATCCATGGGAACGTCAGAGGCGCGCGGGGGGCCGAGCTGGCGGACAAGGCAAAGGCCGTTTCGACCTGTAATCTGTACCCCCCGTTAACCGTCATCTGTATCTTTCCTCGGTGCTGACCGTATCGTTTCCTGCAAGGGTCGGGGAGCGGCCTGCGCGACCATGCAATGCTCCCCATTCGCTCGGATGCGTCAAGTGCGGGGGGAAAGCTGAATGGTTTCGGGGCGGCGCGAGGCGATTCGAATCCTCGGTGTGGCTGGCATGATGCCGCGCGTCTGTCTGGGTCGAGACAGCTTGGATGCCTTCCCGCAACCTGGTTCAAGACGAGTGGAGACCAATCAGCCCCAAGATGGGCAATTCGATCAACGCGTCACGGTCCTGGAGGACAGCGCGGCAATGAACAATGCAAGGTGCGGGGCATGAAGGTGCGCTGGCTCGAATGGCTCACTCACGCGATTTCCGAAGTCATGGGCCGCATCGGTTGGTTCCTGATCCTGTATTGCATGGTACTCGGCGTCACCGACGTCTTCCTGCGGTATGCGCTCAACGCGCCGTCCCAGTGGATCGGGACGACATTGCAGGCCGCCATGGTCCTGCTTGCCTGCGCCGGCGGGGTCTATGCGCTTCAGAACGACAGCTTCGTCAAGCTCGATCTTTTCTATGCCAATGCGAGCACCCGCAAAAAGGCGCTTCTCGATGTTCTGACGGCGCCGCTGGCGATCCTGTTCCTCGTCGTGCTGATCTGGAAGGGCTACGAGGCCGCGTCGCTTTCGCTGATGCTCAATCAGCATACTCCGACATCGATCCCGATCCCCATCTACCCGATCAAGTTCGCGATTCCGGTCACCGGGGGGCTGGTGCTTCTGATCGTCTTGAAACAGCTTATCCGCGACCTCGGGACAGTGCTTGGCCGCGGCTGAACAACCTGCCTTCGACCCGACATGGACGTTTCGAAGCCCAAAAAAAAATGAGTTGACCATCAGCAAGGAGGAAGTGTCATGAAGATGAATGGATTCAGGAACACAGCCCTGTGGGCGGGCGCCATGGCGCTCGGTGCGAGCGTGGCCGTGGCGCAGGACGGGCCGCCGGATGAAGTGACCGAGTGGACCTTCCAGCCCGCCTTCGACCAGACCGATGCCGGATGGGACAACGGCCTGATCCCGTGGGTCGAGGCCGTGGAGGAAGCGACCGAAGGCACCGTGAAAATCCGGGTGGAGCCCGCAGGCGCTCTGGTCAGCGGATCCGAAGCCTTCGGAGCGGCCGCTGCGGGCGTGACCGACGGCTACGCCGGCTGGGGTTCGGTCTATGGCGGGGACATGCCCGAGGGTATGCTGGCTTTCGGTCTCGCCATGGGCGCCAACAACACCGAAGAAGCCTGGGAAGTGATGTGGGGCAACCCGGATTACCGCGTGGGCGACATCGTTCAGGAGGCGGCGAACGCGCGCAACCTGTACTGGGGCGGCTGGACCAATCAGGGTCCGAACGCGATGTTCACGAATTTCCGGGTCGAGAAGATCGAGGACCTCGAAGGACGGAAAATGCGCGCCGGTGGCCCGCAGGCGATTTTCCATTCCACGGTGGGAGGCTCTCCGGTTTCGATGAACGCCGGCGAGATCTACACGGCGATCAAGCTTGGGACGATCGAAGGAACCTATTGGGACACCGGCGGCATTGACGACATGTCGTTCCACGAGGTGGTCGATTACGCGATCATGCCCGGCTGGAACCCTGCACAGCATCAGGAGATCTACATCAATCTCGACAGCTGGAACGCGCTGACCGACTGGCAGCGCGAGCAGATCGAGGGCGTTTTCGAGGAGACCTACTTCGAAACCAGCCGCATGCACGCGGGAGGTGTGGACGAGGCCCTGCAAACCCTGCGCGATGCGGGTGGCGAAGTGATCGAGATGAGCGAGGAAGAAGTCGCGCGGATGCGTGATGTGGCGATCGAGGAGGTCTGGCCACAGATTGCCGAGCTCTCCGAAGGCAACGCCAGGGGCGTCGAGATCTTCGAGCAGTTTCTCCAAGACAAGGAAAACGCGCAGTAACGACGCGCGACCTCACGCTGACGAAAAAGCCTCCGGCCAGGATGCCGGGCCGGAGGCGCTATCCGGCGGCCGTGCAACGCCTGGTCTGGCCCCGGCCGCGCGCATTATGACCCGTTTGCACTGGACCGGACGCCAATGCGTTTCGCGAAGACCCGTGATCTGGGCTTTGCGCGAGACGTTTTGAGCAAGGAAAGAATGAAACATGAGCCTCGAACTCATTACAGCGCTTTATTTCATTGTTCTGTTCGTGACGCTCTTCATGGGGCTCCCCGTTGCGTTCGGGCTGGGCGGCACGGCGGTTTTGTTCGCAATCCTGCTCGAGCCCCGCGCTCTTCTTTCCGTGCCGAGCGCCTTCTATTCGACACCATGGAATTCGGTTCTCGTGACGGTGCCCCTGTTCCTGTTCATGGGGTCACTCATACGGTTTTCCGGTATCGCTGAGGCCGCCTATGATGCTGTCTACAAGCTGATCGGCCATATACATGGCGGGTTGGCGATGGGTACGGTTCAGGTCTGCACGGTCTTTGCCGCCGTGACGGGGATCACGCCGCCCGCGACCACGACCATGGGGCAGATCGCCTATCCCTCGATGATGCGCTACA
>CAZPCU010000058.1:629-8939 GCA_964585075.1 uncultured Rhodobacterales bacterium | reverse complement strand
CCCCCATGCCGAAGGCGACCGTGGCCACCACGATCAGCCCGTCCTCGTTGGCGAAGCGCGCCTCCACAGCGCGGCGGGCCTCGGCCTCCATCCCGCCGTGATAGGCCGCCGCGGCGTGCCCCGCCTCGCCGAGCGCGGCGGCCAGGCTTTCCGTCTTCGCCCGCGTGCCGCAATAGACGATCCCGCTCAGGCCGCGCCGGGCGCCCGCGAAGTCGAGGATCTGGCGGCGCGGCTGGTTCTTCGGGCGGAAGGCGAGGTGGATGTTGGGCCGGTCGAAGCCGCGCAGGAATGTCTCGGGCGTGGCGCCGTCGAAGAGCCGGTCCACGATCTCGGCCCGGGTCTCCTCGTCGGCGGTCGCGGTGAAGGCGGCGAGCGGCACGCCGAGGTCGCGCCGGAGCGCGCCGATGCGCAGGTAGTCGGGCCGGAAGTCGTGACCCCACTGGCTGACGCAATGCGCCTCGTCCACGGCGATCGCGGCGACACCGGCGCGGCGGAGCAGGCGCGGGGTGCCGGAGGAGGCCAGCCGTTCCGGCGCGAGATAGAGCAGCCGCAGGCGGCCCTCGTCCAGCGCGTCGCGCACCTCGCGGGTCTCCTCCTCGGTGTTGGCGGAGGTGAGCGCCCCCGCGGCGACGCCGGCGGCGCGGAGGCCGCGCACCTGGTCCCGCATGAGCGCGATGAGCGGCGAGATGACGACGGTGAGGCCGCCGCGCATGAGCGCCGGCAACTGGTAGCAGAGGGATTTCCCGCCGCCCGTGGGCATGATCGCGAGCACGTCGCGCCCGGCCGCCACCGCCTCCACGATCTCCGCCTGACCGGGGCGGAAGGCGTCGAATCCGAATACCTCGCGCAGAAGCGCCGTGTGGTCGTCGCGCATGGGGGCCTGTCGCCGTTCTTCTCTGCCTGCTCTCGAGCAGAGCCTAACCCGGCGAAGCCGATGTGAACAAGATGGGAACGCCCGAGAAACGCAAAGCCCCGCAGAGCGGGGCTTTGGGACGGTGACACAATCTAGACCGCCCTGAACTTGTCATCGTCCGGTGGGCGGCCTGCCTAGTGGTCTAGGTCTTCAAGCCCGATAACGGGATACTCTCGTCAGATAGAGACATTCGGCCATTGTTTCAAGTCTCCCATCGCAGTGCCTGCAACACACCCTCGCGCACGGCTGCGAGGTCTTCGTCGCTGGCTTTGGGGGCCAGATACTTGCGTCGCCCTATCTTGAAGCGGTCGAGACGTGCAAGACTGACATTCGCCAGTAAGTCGCATTTGGCCCAACATGGAAGGCGTTCGGTCTCCGAGGGATGGTAGTTCCTCGACAGTCGCACGACGTAAGGAACCTCATGCCTGGGTGCTGTGAGGCTGATCGGAACCACGGTCGCTAGCCCGCTTCGATGCGGCAGTCGAGACGAAACCACGATAACCGGGCGCTTCTTCACGATCTCCGGTTCGATGAAGCCCCGAAAATCGCACACGAGGATATGGCCCGGATGCGGGTGGAACGTCAGCGCCATGCGGTCGTCAGTAGAAGGCGGCCGCGTTGTTCACCAGGATGATGCGGATCGCGTAGACGCCGATGAGCGTGACCAGCGGCGCGAAATCGATGCCGCCCATGGGCGGCAGGATGCGCCTGATCGGCGTGTAGATCGGTTCCATGATCCGGTTCAGCCCGTCCCAGAGCTGCGCCACGAGCTGCTGGCGCAGGTTCAGCACCTGGAAGTTGATGAGCCAGCTCATGATGACGTGCGCCAGGACCAAGAACCAGAGCACGTCGAGCAGGAGCATCAGGATCTGGAAGAGCGATTGCATGAAATCCGTCCTTCGGCCGCGTCGGGATCAGACGTAGCGGCAGCGCGGGCGGGGGGCAAGAGTGCCGCGCCGTCCGGGGTTGACCTTCTCGCCGCAGCGCGGCATTCCCGCGACCCCGAACGGAGGCCCGCATGTATCCCTTTGTCCGCCTTGCCCTGGAATACCGGCTCCACCGCGGGGCGGAGCCGCTGCCGATCACGGGCACGCATGTCTCGCATCATCGCTGCTGGCCGTGGGATCTCGACATGTGGGCGGAGCTCAACAACGGGCGGACCCTCACGCTCTACGATCTCGGCCGCATCCCGCTCGCCATGCGCACCGGCCTCGTGACGGCGATGCGGGAGCAGGGCTGGGGCCTGACGATCGCGGGTTCCTCTGTCCGCTATCGCCGCCGCGTGCGTGCCTTCCAGCGGTTGTCCATGCGCTCGCGGCTGGTGTGCTGGGACGCGCGGTTCTTCTACCTCGAGCAGTCGATGTGGCGCCGCGACGGGGAGTGCACCAGCCACGCGCTCTATCGCGCCGCGGTCACGTCGGCGGACGGCATCGTCGCCCCCGAAACCGTCCTGGCGGCGATGCGCGAGTCCGCCGTCTCGCCGCCCATGCCGGACTGGATCGCGGCCTGGAGCGCCGCCGAGGCGCGCCGCCCCTGGCCGCCCATGCAGGACGAGACCCCGGAAGCGCTTGCCAGGCGGGCGCACGCGTAGTCTTCTGTCCCCGAAAGGCGGGACGAGGCGTCGATGCGGCAGGTATCCGCGCGCAAGCGCATCTGGGGCTGGTTCTTCTTCGACTGGGCGAGCCAGCCCTACAACACGCTGCTTATCACCTTCATCTTCGCGCCCTACGTCAAGGAGCTGATGGGCGACGGCAGCGCCGCGCAGACGGCCTGGGGCTTCGGCATCGGGCTCGCGGGCATCGTGATCGCGTTGCTCGCCCCGGTGCTGGGCGCGATGGCCGACACCGCCGGCGACCGCCTGCGCTGGATCTGGAGCTTCTCGGCCATGTATGTCGTGGGCTCCGCGGCGCTCTGGTTCGCGGTGCCGGGCGATTTCAACATCTACCTCATCCTCTTCTTCTTCGCGGTCGGCATGATCGGCATGGAGTTCGCGACCATCTTCACCAACTCCATGCTGCCCGATCTCGGCCCGCGCGAAACGATCGGGCGCATCTCGGGCAACGGCTGGGCCTTCGGCTATCTGGGCGGCCTCGCGGCGCTCGTGATCATGCTGGGGTTCTTCGCCGAGAGCGGCGAGACGGGGCGCACCTTCCTCGGCCTCGCCCCCGCCTTCGGGCTCGATCCCGCGACGCGGGAGGGAACCCGCTTCGTCGGTCCCCTCACCGCGCTCTGGTACATCGCCTTCATGGTGCCCTTCTTCCTCTGGGTGCGGGATCCGAAGCCGGCGGGCGCGCCGCCCGGCGCGGTGCGCCGCGCGCTGGGCGAGGTGCTCTCGACGGTCCGCGGCCTGCCGCGCAACCCCTCGCTCTTCGCCTATCTGGGCAGCTCGATGTTCTACCGCGACGCGCTGAACGGCATGTACACATTCGGCGGCATCTACGCCGCCGGCGTGCTGGGCTGGACGGTGGTGGATGTCGGGATCTTCGGCATCCTCGCCATCGTCACGGGCGCGCTTTTCTGCTGGCTCGGCGGCATGGCGGACGCGCGCTTCGGGCCGAAGCCGGTGATCGCCGCCTGCATCCTGGCGCTCACCTTCGTGGCGGTCTCGATCCTCTTCATCGCGCCGGACTCGCTCTTCGGGGTGGCGCTGCCCGAGGGCTCGGACCTGCCCGACATCGCCTTCTACCTCTGCGGCGCGGTGATCGGCGCGGCGGGGGGCGTTCTGCAGGCGGCGAGCCGCACGATGATGGTGCGGCAGGCCGACCCCGCGAAGATGGCCGAGGCCTTCGGGCTCTACGCGCTCGCGGGCAAGGCCACCTCCTTCCTCGCGCCGCTGTCCATCGGCTTCGCCACATGGGCGACAGGCAGCCAGCAGCTGGGCGTGACGCCGCTCATCGCGCTTTTCCTGGTGGGGCTCTTGCTGCTACGCTGGGTCAGACCCGAGGGAGACCGCGCCGCATGGGACGCCTCGCAGCCAGCCTCTGCCTGATCCTCGCCCTCGCCGCCTGCGGCGAGGAGCGCGCCGCCACCACCCGGGCCGCGGACCTGCCCGTCTATGACGGCGTGCTCTCGACCCGGGAGGCGAAACAGCTCTTCGGGGCGGAGCGCGGGCCCTCGCCGCAATCCCCGCAGGTCATTGGCGGCTACGCGAAGGGCTGCCTCGCCGGCGGCGTGGAGCTGCCTGAGACCGGCCCGACCTGGCAGGCCATGCGCCTCTCGCGGAACCGGAACTGGGCGCACCCCGTCACCGTGGACTTCGTGCAGGACCTCTCGCGCGCGGCGGCGCGCCAGCCGGGCTGGCAGGGCCTCTACGTGGGCGACATGAGCCAGCCGCGCGGCGGGCCGATGCTCACCGGCCACCGGAGCCACCAGTCGGGCCTCGACGTGGACATCTGGATGCGGCCGGCGGACCGGCTGACCCTTTCCCGCGCCGAGCGCGAGAGCCTCTCCTCGATTTCGCTCCGGCGCGCCAACGGCGCCTACACCAACGGGAACTGGACGCGGGCGCATCACGAGATCATCAAGGCCGCCGCCTCGGACCCGCGGGTGGCGCGGATCTTCGTCTTCCCGGGCGCCAAGGCGCGCATGTGCGCCGACGAGACGGGCGACCGGGCGTGGCTGCGCAAGGTGCGCCCGTGGTGGGGGCACCACTACCATTTCCACGTCCGCCTCGTGTGCCCCAGGGGCGAGACCACCTGCGTCGCGCAGGACCCGCCGCCGCCCGGCGACGGCTGCGCCGAGGCGGAAGAGTGGGTGCAGAACATCCTGAACCCGCCGCCGCCCGACCCCGACGCGCCGCCGCCCAGGCCCCGGCGCGAGCTCACCATGGGCGACCTGCCGGCCCAATGCGCCGCGGTGCTGGCCGCGCGCTGAGCCTTGCATCCCGTCCCGCGGGGCTGTATGCGCCGCCCGTCCGCCATGAGGGCGGGCCAAGTCCCCGCAACCTTGCCAAAACGGGATAACCCATGACTCGCGCGCATCTGCCCGGCATCGCCGCCATGGCCGCCATCGTGGTGGCCTCCAACATCCTCGTGCAGTTCCTCTTCGGCCAGTGGCTGACCTGGGGGGCCTTCACCTACCCGCTCGCCTTCCTCGTCACCGACGTGATGAACCGCGTCTACGGCGTCGCCGCCGCCCGGCGCGTCGTCTTGGCGGGCTTCGTGGTGGGGGTGCTCTGCTCCCTCGTCGCCTCGGCCTTCGACGCCACGACCTTCCGCATCGCGCTGGGCTCGGGGCTGGCCTTCCTCGCCGCCCAGATGCTCGACGTGGCGGTGTTCGACCGGCTGCGCGGCGGGCGCTGGTGGCGCGCGCCGCTCGTCTCCACCCTCGCCGGCTCCACGCTCGACACGGCGATCTTCTTCTCGGTGGCCTTCGCGGCGGGGCTCTCCTTCCTGCAGCCCTCGGCCGACGTGGGCTGGGCGAACGAGGCGCTGCCGCTGCTGGGCCAGGGGCCCGTGGCGCCGCTCTGGATCTCGCTCGCGGTGGCGGACTGGATGGTGAAACTGTCGCTCGCGCTCCTGGCGCTGCTGCCCTTCCGCCTGCTCGTGAAGCGGCTTTCGCCACAACCTGTATGATTTCGCTTTGCGCGGCGCACAAACTGTGCCACGCTCACCCCAGGTCGCAACAGAATTGAAAGGAGGTGGTCCAGTGTCGAGAGAAACATTGGAGCGGGGTGTCGGGACAGTCCGGGAGGCGCGCCTCTGAGGCAGCCCTGAGGGGCGAGGCCACCGGATTGGCGCCAGCCTGAACCGGCGCCACCTCCGAAGTTCTCGAAAGGGCCGCCCGCAGGGTCGGCCCTTTTTCGTGGCGCGATTGCGCCTCATACTGAGCCCATGTTGCGGATCACCGATCAGATCGAACTGGAGGAGTGGGAACTGACCGAGCAGTTCACCCGGGCGGGGGGGCCCGGCGGGCAGAACGTGAACAAGGTGAGCTCGGCGGTGGAGCTGCGCTTCGAGGCCGCGCGCTCGCCCAACCTGCCCGAGCCGGTGAAGCGCCGGCTCCGGCGGCTGGCGGGCGCGCGATGGACGAAGGAGGGCGCGGTGGTGATCCGTGTCGAGGACACCCGCCACCAGTCCCGCAACCGCGAGATCGCGCGCGACCGCCTGGCCGAGCTGGTGCGCAAGGCCACGGTGGCCCCGAAGAAACGCAAGCCCACCCGCCCCACGCTGGCGTCCAAGCGCCGCCGGCTGGAGGCGAAGAAGAGGCGCGGGGAGGTGAAGGCGCTCAGGGGCACGCCGGGGGAGGGGGAGTGAGACCGACGGCCCGGGCGGCATGGGCGAAGCGCGGCACGGGAAGTGCGATGACCGCTTAAAATCTGACCACGAGGGCGAAAGCTACGACACGCTCGAAGGTACGGTAGAGGTCGTCCAGTCGCATCGGAGGGGGAACGCGGGGTGAGATTCGAAAGTGCAAAATCTCCTGCGCGGCAATCGACAACGAGACCAGCGTCCGCGTTCAGTGCGCTACAGAAAAGCTTCTCGAGTAAGGTGCGCTCCGCTGAGTACTAACGCTGCTACACGCCGAGCTTCCGTCGAAATAAATCCTCAAACAGGTCAGCGATAACTTCATAGTTGTTCGTAGGGGCCCACTGCCAAGCATCTGACCTTAGCGCCTCGTGAATCTCGAGCGCGGCGCCATCATAGTATCTATACTGCTGGTCATCGCAAAACAGCATTTCCCTCAACCTGACATGGCGATCCGAAAATTTCTGAAAGTCAAAACGTGCACCCTTTTTCGGCTCTCCACCAGTAACAAACATGGAAACCGTTCCATAAAGATCATCTTTAGGCAACTCATCTTCGGGCCGAAAAATATGGCGACTAAAGAAGAATATTGTTCGATAGAAGGGTACCCCCTCAAATCGCCAGTCGCATTTCATGAACCAAGTGTTCTGGGCGCGACCTTCCTCCGAGATCATTCTGAATTTATCAAACTCGACAATTGGATATTCATCGACTCGAATACTGATCTCCGAGCTTTCCGAGTTGAGTTCGCTAGCAGCATCCTTCAATTCTGTGCCAAACGCTTCCATTCTGTGTTTCCAAACCAAATAGCGTTTATGCTGTGTGCCAGATTTCTTATCCCGAGCGCCTCTGGCAAGATTCGCAATGAACGCCTTCCTCTGTTCTCTTTCATGAACAATTCCCTGTATTCGCGTAAGGACTGACAGCTGCAAGCGGGAAATCATTTGACAGATCGGATCCCATTCGCCTTCATCAGCCTTTTCGAGGGCATCATAATAGTCATCCCGCCATTGAGATGGTATTCCCGTCGGATAGCGGCCATGAGACAACAATACCCAATCTTGCAGAAGGCGGCCGGTCCGACCGTTCCCATCAAGAAAAGGATGAATATGACCGAAAGTGGCATGTAGCCACGCTGCTTGAAAAACAGGGTTCTCAAATTGCGAATCGTTGAAGATTTGCACCATTTCTTCCACGAGCCGCGGCACGTCAATATGTGCTGGTGGTTGAAACGCTGCACCTGTTATCTCTACGTCTTTTCTTCGATATGCCCCTGCGTCAGAAAGGATTCCATCTTGCAGTTTCCTATTAATTTCTCTCACAAATGCCTCCCTTAGCGGTAGTTTCTGGGAGGCCTCTTCGAAAACAAATTCGTCAGCCTTGAGCGCGTTGAGTATCTCCTGCTCTGCCTTTGTTGAGTTTTCGGAAAGTGTCATGACGTCCATCATCATAAGTGTTTGCCGCCGGGAGACGCTTATACCTTCAATATTTAGGGTTGCAGTGATGCGGTCTGGCAAAAACTCACTTGAAATTCGATTCTCAATTTCCATTGAGAAAGGCCGCTTCTTTGCGAGGTCAAGCGCTATTCGGTCTATTTCATCAAATAGGTTAGATGTTTCTGGAGCGAATTGAACATCCTCGGGCAGGGACAAATTGAGCTCCTCTGCCAGTTTATATTTTTCGCCCACGGCAATTTCCTCCTTCAAACCACCACTTCCCGCCGCACCTGCTCTCCCACCCCGAACACCCGCTTGTAGCGGGCGATTTCCTCGGCCGGGCCCATCGCCTTCTCGGGGTTGTCCGAGAGCTTGACGGTCGGGCGGCCCTCGGCGGCGGCGGCCTTGCAGACGAGGGAGAAGGGGGCGAGGCGGTCGTCCTCCACCAGCCCGCGGAAGTCGTTGGTCAGGAAGGTGCCCCAGCCGAAGCTCACCCGCACCCGGCCCGAGAAGCGCTGATAGAGGTCGAGGATCACATCGTCGTCCAGCCCGTCGGAGAAGATCACCAGCTTCTCGCGCGGATCCTCGCCCATCCTCTCCCACCAGCGGATGGCGATCTCCGCGCCTTCCACGGGATCGCCCGAGTCCACCCGCACCCCCGTCCAGCCGGCGAGCCATTCGGGCGCGTTGTCGAAGAAGGACTGCGAGCCGTAGG
>CAZPCU010000058.1:0-619 GCA_964585075.1 uncultured Rhodobacterales bacterium | reverse complement strand
CCAGCTCGGCGTCGTCGTCGGCCAGCGCGGCGTAGACCATGGGCAGCTCGTGGGCGTTGGTGCCGATCGCCTCCACCTCGCGGCGCATGGCGATGAGGCAGTTGGAGGTGCCGACGAAGCGGTGGCCGAGCCCCTCGATCATCGCCTGCACGCACCAGTCCTGCCAGAGGAAGGAATGCCGCCGCCGCGTGCCGAAATCCGCGATCTTCAGGCCGTCGAGCTTTTGCAGGCGTTCGATCTTTTCCCATAGCTTCGTCATGGCGCGGGCATAGAGCACCTGAAGCTCGAACCGCCCCATGTCCGCGAGGGTCGCGCGGCCGCGCAGCTCCATCAGGACGGCGAGCGCCGGGATCTCCCACAGCATGACCTCGGGCCATTTGCCCTCGAAGGTCAGCTCGTACTGATCGCCCACGCGTTCAAGGTGGTAGGGCGGGAGTTGCAGCGCTTCGAACCAGTCCATGAACTCGGGCGTGAACATCTGCCGCTTGCCATAGAAGGTGTTGCCGCGCATCCACGTGCTCTCGCCACGCGACAGCGACAGGGTGCGGACATGGTCGAGTTGCGCGCGCAACTCGCCCTCGTCCACGAGATCGGCAAGCCGGACGGAGGACGTGCGATT
>CAZPCU010000057.1:0-9080 GCA_964585075.1 uncultured Rhodobacterales bacterium | reverse complement strand
GCGAGGACTATCTCGGCCGCATCTCCGGCCCGCTCATGGACCGGTTCGACCTGCGGGTGGAGGTGCCCCCGGTGGCCTTCGCCGATCTCGACCTGCCCGCCACGGGAGAGCGCTCCGAAACCGTGGCCGCCCGCGTGGCCGCGGCGCGGGCCCGGCAGGCCGCACGCTTCGAGGGCACGAGCCTCCGGCAGAACGCCGACGCCGAGGGCGCCGCGCTCGAGGAGGTCGCCACGCCGGACGCCGAAGGGCGCGCGCTTCTCACCCGGGTGGCGGAGCGATTCGGCCTCTCTGCGCGCGGCTATCACCGGGTCCTGCGCGTCGCCCGCACCATCGCCGATCTCGAGGGCGCCGACGAGGTCGGCCGGCCCCATGTCGCCGAGGCGGTGAGCTACCGGATCGTCGCCGCGAAGGAACTCTGAACGAAGCGTGCCGCGCTGGTGAGCGCGGCGCGCGCCTCCGGAATCCAGCCGTCGAGAATCTGCCAGACATGGGGGGCGCCGGGCCAGATCTCGGTGGTCACCTCTCCGCCCGCCGCGCGCAGCGCCGCGGCCATGCGCAACGTGTCGTCGCGGAGGATCTCGGTGTCGCCGACCTGGAAAAGCACGGGCGGCGGCCTTTCGAAGCGGGCGTAGAGCGGCGAGAGGCGCGGGTCGCGCGGATCCGCCCCGTCGCGCACGAGTTCCACGACGTCTTCCAGGCGTTGCACGGGCAGCAGGGGATCGGCCGCGGCGTTCCCGGCGAGCGAGGGGCCGGTGAGCGCAAGGTCGGTCCAGGGCGAGAAGCCGAGGAACGCGCGCGGGCGCACGCCCTCGCGCAAGAGCGCGGCCAGGAGCGCCAGCGCGAGGCCGCCGCCCGCGCTGTCGCCGCCGAGGATCACGTCGGCCGGGGCGTAGCCGAGGTCCGCCAGCGCATCCCAGGCCGCGCGCGCGTCCTCGAAGGCGGCCGGGAAGGGCGCCTCCTGCGCGAGACGATATTCCGGCGCGCAGACCTCGATCCCCGCGAGCGCCGAGAGGCGACCGAGCATGCCCCGATGCGTCCGGGCGCTTCCGGCGATGAAGGCGCCGCCGTGGAACCAGAGAATGACCCGCCGCGGCGCGCAGCGGCCGGCCGAGATCCAGCAAAGCCGCGGCACGCCCCGGCGGAGGACGCGAAGATGCGGCGGCTGGCGCAAGAGCGCCGCCGCCCGCTCGAAATCCCGCGCCGCCTGCTCTGCCGTTTCGGTGCGCGCGAGCCAGGGCTTCACGGAGACGCGCAGCCCCGCGGACAGGAAGGCGAGCCGCCGGCTCCTCACCGACCCGCGGCGCGGCGCGCCTCGATCGCCTCCCAGATCCGGGCCGCGACGTTGGTGCCGTCGAAACGTTCGAGCTCCTGCAGGCCGGTGGGCGAGGTCACGTTGATCTCGGTGAGATGTCCGCCGATCACGTCGATGCCCACGAAGACCTGTCCCCGCTCGCGCAGGAGGGGGCCGATCGCGGCGCAGATCTCGCGGTCGCGCTCGGTGAGCGCGGCGGGTTCGGGCCGCCCGCCCACATGCATGTTGGACCGCGTCTCTCCCGGCGCGGGCACGCGATTGATCGCGCCGGCGGCCTCGCCGTCCACCAGTATCACGCGCTTGTCGCCCTCCGACACGTCCGGCAGGAACTTCTGCACGATGAGCGGCTCGCGCGAGAACCCGGTGAAGAGCTCGTAGAGCGCCGAGAGGTTGCGGTCATTCTCGTCGAGGCGGAAGACGCCCGCGCCGCCATTGCCGTAGAGCGGCTTCAGGATCACGTCGCCGTGGCGCTCCTTGAAGGCGCGTATGGTGGCGAGATCGCGCGCGATGACGGTGGGCGGCGTAAGCTCGGGGAAATCCAGGACAAGGAGCTTCTCCGGGAAGTTCCGGACCCAGAAGGGATCGTTGACCACGAGCGTCCCCGGCGCGAGGCGCTGCAGCAGATGGGTCGTCGTGATGTAATGCATGTCGAAAGGCGGATCCTGGCGCAGCCAGATCACGTCGAAGCTGTCGAGGGCCACGCTCTCCATCTCGCTCAGCGCCGCGTGATCGCCCTTCACGCGCCGCACCTCGAGCGCCTGGCCGCGTGCGGTGATGCGGCCCTCCTCGTAGGCGAGAGAGTCCGGCGTGTAGTAGAAGAGCTCGTGGCCCCGCGCCTGGGCCTCCTCGGCGAGGCGGAATGTGCTGTCGGCGTCGATGTCGATCGCGCCGATCGGGTCCATCTGGAAGGCGACTCGCATGATGCGCGGCTCCGGGTTTGTGGCGGCGCCCCTTCATGGCGCAGGCCCCGCCGGGGCGCAACGCCCCGCGGCGCGGCGGCGCGCAGCAGGCTGAAGTTCACGGTTTCACGCCGTCTGGGCGACCGGCGCCTCCGGGCGGAAGGCGGCACCGTCACGCCACATCCGGCGAAGGGCGACGGCCGCGCGTCGCGCCAGCGCGACCACCGCGCACTTGCGGCCACGCCGGTGGAGGCACGCCGCTCCGGCTGATGGCTCAGTAGAAATAGACGGCTTCTGCCGTCAGCACGCGGTCGCCGCTCTCGTCGAAGAGATGCAGAATGAGGCCGTCTATCTTCCAGCTTGCCACCCGCGGCAAGGTTCGTGCGAGCGCGCGCTCCATCCCGTCGAGCGGGGGCGGGCAGGCCATTCTGGTCATCGCCGCGCCGCCGAAGGAAAGGGAGTCGCCTTCGGTCTCGTAGCCCCCACGCATCATGTTGCAGCCCACGGTGGCATTGAAAGTGGCTGTCTCACCCGTGCGCAGGATCAGGTGAGGCTCGCGCCGGTTCTCGACGGCAGTTACCGCGTTCCCCGCGATGTCGAGGATCTTCCAGTAGGTGTTCGTTAATTCGGCATCGGCCTTCGCACCGGTGTAACCGCCCGTCGTCGCGCAGGTCCACTCCGGGTCGAACCGAGAGAAGCTCTCGATTTCAAGGTGCCTGCGGTCCGGCCCTTCCATCGCGGGTCGCATGGCCAGCCGGCCTTCCAGAATGGCCAGAACCGGGGCTCCGGGCGCCTGCTCCTCCAGGCGCGCATAGGCGCGCTCGGCCTCGATATAGGCCCCCTCCGTTGCGACGGGGTAGGACCGGCCGGTGAGGCATTCGGTGAATGTTGCCGCGTCGGCCATGTAGCGGAACATCCCGGTCAGGAACTGCGTGTCCTCCACCGGTTGCAGCGGGCCGGCGGCGAGAGTGTAGGGAAGGTCGCTCTCGATCGGATTGCCCTCCAGGTCCATGAGCCGGAGGTCGCCGCTGCCGAGAACCTCGAGGAACACGGGCGCCTCGCGCCCGCCGCGCAGCACGATCGCATCGCGCGCGGGATCCGCGTGCCAGCGCCCCAGGTCGTATGACGGCTCGCCATCGCCATGGGTCTGGCGCAAATGATAGACCTGGTCCGGCCACAGATCGAGATGCCACGCCATGCCGGGGCCGGAAGCCATGGGCGTCGTGCCGGTGAAGGTCGCGGGCAGCGCAAGGCCCGGCGCGGTGAGCACCCGGCCGCCGCGCCCGGGCGCGGCCTTGACGGGGCGCAGGATCAACTCCACCTCCATCGGCGCATCGCGAGTGATGACCGGAACGTGGGTGTCCGTCGTCATCAAGAGCCGGTCGCCGAGCGTGACGCGCGCACGCACCGCGTAGGTGTGGCGCGCATCGATCACGGCCGGATCGTAGGCCAGCGAGAAGGGATGCGGGGCGGTGCCGAGATTGTCCCGGGTGTCGGTGGCGATCACCCTGGCGGGCGCGTCGGCCAAAGACACGTCTTCCAGCACCACGTTCAGCACGGCGCCGGAAGGCAGCTCGGCGCCATCGGCATAGGTGGCGGTGCCCGTGACACGCGCCTCGGCGGCCGCGGCGGCGCCGACCGATGCGGTTTCCGTCAGGCCAAGAACCGTGACGAAGAGTATCGAGTTCAAGAGGCGCATCGCCGGTCTCCTGCTTCGCAAGTGTCAGTCAGGCCGAAAGAATCCTCGACTTCTGTTCCGCGAACTCCTCCTCGGTCAACACGCCCTTTTCCTTCAGCTCTGCCAGCTTCGCCAACTCGTCGGCGGGCGAGACGCTGACCACGGATCGGATGTAATCACGGCGTGCGTCTTCGACCCTCGCCATCGCTTGAGCCGTGTTTTCCTGCATCCGGTCGCCGCGCGCGATGATGTAGACCAGAACGCCCAGCCAGGGGATGATGATCACGAAGCCGACCCAAAGCGCCTTGGCGATGCCGCTCATGTCCGTCGAGCGAAAGATGTCGGCGACCACGGAAATCAATACCCAGATCCAGGCGACGAGCAAGAAAAGCAAGAAGATCGACCAGATAACGTCGAAGAAACCGATACTTTCTTCCATGGAGTTTCCTTTACGGTTCTGCCGGCGGACATCGCCGGGTGCCATCTGAAGGCGGAAGGTCGAGGTCCGCCGGGTGGTTCACGGCCTGCGACCGACATGCGAACGGTCCGGCCGCGGCGAAGAGGTCACGCGCACAGTTCAGGGAACTGGCCGGCAGCGCGCGCCCCACCGGGCTCCCAGCCGTCTCAGCCGCGCTTGCCCAGGACCTGCCCGACGATCGCTGTCAGCGCCCCGCCGCCGACGGCGCCGCCGGCCAGCTGACCGATCAACGCTCCGATATCCAGTCCGCCCGCAGCCGCGACGCCCGGATCGGCCGCTCCGCCCAGGAGCGCACCGACCAGCGAGCCGCCTGCCACGCCGCCCACGGCGCCGGACAGAAGCTTCGGCAAAAGCGCCATGCCGGCGGTCTTGACCACCTGGCCCGCTACGCCGCCACCGGCGATGCCGGCGACCGCCTGCGCGACGAGTGCCACAATTCCTTCCATCGATGTCTCCTTTCGGCGGGACCGCCTTGACGGGTCTTTACCCGAGTATGTGCCTATCGCGAAAACGCCCTCTGCGCGCCCGGTGCGCTCCATGAGGGCCGGACATCGGCACGCGTTCGGCGTACGGTGTCTGCCTTTTCCTTGGCCGAGCCGGTGTTGTCCAATGCAGAGTTCCGACCTTGTGATGCGCTACGGGCATGAAGCCCTGTCCGGCGCGATGAGGGTTTCAGGTCACGGGGGCAGCGGATGAACCGAAGAGCGTGTCGCCCTTGATGCGCATCTCGGTCTGCGGGAACGGGATCGTCAGGCCGCGGGCGTCGAAGGCCTCCTTCACCTGGCGGGTGAGGTCCCAGTAGACCTCCCAGTAGTCTTCTGCGCGCACCCATGGCCGGGCGACGAAGTTGACGGAACTCTCGCCCAGCTCGTGGACGCGGATCACGGCGGCGGGCTCCTTCAGCACCTTGGGGTGTGCGCCGATCACCTCCTCGAGCGTCTCCTGCGCGAGTTCGATGGAGTCCTCGTAGCCGATGCCGAACAGCAAGTCGATTCGACGGGTTTCCGATGCGGTGACGTTGACGATGATGTCGCCCCAGACCTTGGAGTTGGGGATGACGATGACCTGGTTGTCCGGTGTCGTGACGACCGTGGACACCACGGACACCTTCTTCACCGTGCCGCCTACGCCGGCGACGGTGACGTAATCGCCCTCGTCGAAGGGCCGGTTGATCATGATCATGAGCCCCGCGGCGAGATTGCCGAGAGTGTCCTGCATCGCGAAGGCGGCGATGAACGAGGCGCCGCCAATCAGCGCGAAGAGCGGCGTTATGTTCACGCCGAGAGCGGCCAGCACGATCATCAGCCCCACGGCGATCACAAGCCAGTAGACCGCCATGGCCAGGAAGCCCTGCAAAAGCTTCGAGAGGTTCGGCACACGCCCGAAAATGCGCTGCGCCCAGGAGCGTACGATCCTCGCCACGATCAGGAGGCCAAGCAGCGCGCCCCCGACCACCGCCACGCGGAGCGCGAACTGCAGACCGCCCTCGGGCGAGACGAGCCAGGCCAGGACGTTGCCCGCGATCTCCTGCGGCGTGAGCGTGGCGGTCTCCTCGAAGGAGATGGCGGAGCGATAGGTCCGCAGCGAGTCGATGAGGGCCGGGTCGCCGCCCTTGCCCTCGAGGCTGGTAACGACGGCGTCGTATTTCTCGAAGATCTGACCGCGTGCGGCCAGCAGATCGGCCTGCGCCGCCTTTTCCGCGTCGGAGGCGCCAGCGCCCTTCTGCCGGAGCTCCAGATTGCGCTCGACCACCGCGACCGTGGCGTCGCGGGCATTGTCCCGCCAGGCTTCGGCGAGCGCGGTCAGTTCGTCCACCGTCAGCGGCACGAGCCGCAGCCGCAGTTCCTCCAGCGCGATCGAGGCGTCGGCGAGGCCCTCCGGAAAGCCGGGTCCTTCATCGGCGGGCGGCGCTGTCGAGCCCGCCGGCGGGGCGCTTTCGGATGTCGTCGGCTCGTTCGCAGGTTCGCCCTGCGCCGCGAGAGGCAATGGCGCCAGGACGAAAAGAAGAAGGCCGAGCAGGAGGAAAGGGCGATGCATTTCAGGGCTCCGAGAGCTGCGAGTGATCGGATTCGGCCATTCGCGGGTCGGCGGTGCCCGGTGTCCCGCGGGCGCCAGGCCGCGGATGCGTGAGGCGATCCCGCCTGCCGCGGACGAGCAGCCAGCCGACCACCGCGAGATAGGCGAACAGGCCCATCGCCAGCAGTGCCTGGTCTGGCCTGGGGTTGCGCGCGCTGGGCGCCTCGACCGGGCGCGGCGCGAGCGCCGGGGCGGCGCGCAGGCTCGCGCCGACGTCCGCGCGCGTGCCGAGCGCCCTGTCGATCGCGCGCACGGTCGTGTCTGTCAGCGGCTGCACGCGGGTATCGAAGGAAATCGGCCCCTGCCGGCCGAGCCCGGCCGCTTCCGGCGGCGCAGGCCCGGTGATCACGGTCTGCATGGACAGGACCGAAACGGCGCGGTCCAGCCCCGGATGGTTTTCGGGGCGCAGCGTGGCCTCTCCCAGAAACGGCAGGGCGAGGCGGGCGGGCCCCTGCCACCAGGCAGAGGCATCCACGAGTCGCAGGCCGGGCTGGTCGCGCAGCAGGTCCACCACGTCGCCGCGCTGGCGGCTCGCGATCACGAGGCCCGCGTCGGCGGCACCGCGGGAGATCGCGTTGCCGATGGACCCGGCACCGCTTTCGGCCTGCGGCGCGAGCCTGATGTCGTTCTCGCCGTGCCGTGCCACGACCGAAGCGATGAGGTGGCTCGGCGAGCCCTCGGGGCCGGTGGCCACCACGCGCGCGCCGCCAAGACGCGCCGGCCCGTCGTCCCCCGCGATGGCGTAAAGGACGGACCGTCCGACCACGCCGATCGCCTCGACGCTTTCATCGCGGATCGCTCCATCCGGTGTGAGCCGGAAATGCGCGGCCGCCGGAACGACGGCCATGCGGGCCTCGCCGGCCGCAAGCGCCGCGAGCGGACGCGCCACGGGCGCCAGCGCCACGGCGCGGCCCGGCATCGCCGTGCGCACGGCCTCGAGCGCGCGGTTGGCCGGTCCGCTGCCCAGTTCATGGGTGTCGAGCGCGATCGACAGCGGGATCTCGGGCGGCGTGGCGGCGCTGCCCTCGACAATGCCGAGCCGCGCCAGCGCGATGGCCGCCACGGCGCGCGGCGTGCGCCCCGTGACCTGCACCTGCCGCACCAGTCCGCGAAGCGTCGGGGCGTCGATCGCGCCGGTCAGCGGCGCGAGGGCGTCGGGCAGCGCCGGATGCCGCGACAGCGCCGCCGCGCTCGTCAGCGGAGCGGCGTCGTAGGCGGGAAAGAAGGGGCGGTCCACGGCGAGAGGCGCGAGTCCGAAATCGGCGATCTGGGGATCGGTCGAGAACCCGATCATCACGTCGATGCGCTCTTCGACGAGCATCTGGTAAAGACTTTCGCGCCGCTCCTCGGGCACCACGATCACGTCGCGGAAGTCGAGGCCGAAACGCTCGAGAAAGCCGGCCAGCCCGTCACGCGGGCGCTCCGCGAAGCTGCGACTGACACCGAGGCGAAGGTCACCCGCGATGGGGGCGAGGTCGCCGACTCCGGCAAGACGTTCGCCTTGCGCCAGGGCCCGGCGCGTGACCGGCACGAAGCGCGACTCGAAGCCGAAGGGCGCAAGGAATTCCAGGCCGAGCGCGGCGAACGGCTCGGCCAGACGTGCGCGCACGACGTCGGGATCGACCTCGGGCGGCGCATCGAGCAGGGAGAGCGCGGTGCCCGAGTATTCCGGATAGACATCGATATCGCCCGCCCGCAGCGCCTGGAAGACGTCCGCGCTGTCGCCGATGCCGATCCGCCGGTCAACGGACAGGCCGCGCGCCTCCAGCGTCAGGGCCATCATCTCGGCGAGAATCCGGTCCTGAACCGTGTCCTTGGAAGCAACGACAACCGGGGTCCTGACGCAGGCCGAGAGCGTCAGGGCGGCGACGAGGCAGAGCGCGGCGATCCCCCGCATCAGGCGGCCTCCTCTGCCTGCGTCCCGCCGGTCGGCTCGGTCGCGAGCGCGCGCAGGAAGCCCACAATCTGAAGCATGAGCACGGCCGAGAAAGGAATGGCGCCCAGTGTCGCCATGGCGCGCGCCACCTCGACGGAGGTCGACAGGAGCGTCGCCGCGGTGATGACCGCGGCGAGGCTGCCCCAGACGATCTTGGCCGAGGCGGGCGGTTCCAGACGGCCGTCGGTGGTCATCATCGACAGCACGAAGGTGCCGGAATCGGCCGAGGTGACGAGGAAGATGAAGATCAGCGCGAGGGCCGCCGCACTGAGGAGGGCAGGTAGCGGGAAATAGCCGAAGAAGGCGAAGAGCGCCTCGGAGACGTTGTCCGCCACGAGCGCCGAGAGTCCTCCCGGACCGAAGAGCTCTACATAGATTCCCGCGCCTCCGAACACCGCGAACCAGAGGATCGAGAACAGCGTGGGCACGAGGATCACGCCGGCGCAGAATTCGCGGATCGTGCGTCCCTTCGAGATCCGCGCGATGAAGACGCCGACGAACGGACCCCAGGCGAGCCACCAGATCAGATAGGTGAGCGTCCAGCTCGCCGACCACTCGGTCAGCCCTTCATAGGGGAACAGACGGAACGAGAGCGTGACGATCTGGGAGAGATATGCGCCCAGCGTGTCCACCGCGCTCTCGAAGATGAAGGCGGTGGGCCCCACCAGCATGATGAAGAGCATCATCGCCATCGCGAGCAC